>JAYSYV010000035.1:0-2587 GCA_043727245.1 Chloroflexota bacterium
CAGGTTATTACCTGCAAGAACATTAATGTTTGATCTTTGCCAGAAACAGCCCGGTTTTAAGGCAGACTTAATACACTCCCTTAATACCAGGCGCAGCCTGGGTAAAAATTTAGCCTTTTAGACCGGCCAGGTTAATACCTTCGATAAAGAATTTTTGAGCCAGTAAGTACAACACCAGAATTGGCACTACTCCTACACAGGCTGCCGCCATAATCAGACCAAACTGTTGGTAATGAACAGTTCGAAAAGAGCTTATGACCAGTGGAACCGTAAACTGAGTATCGCTATTAAGGAAAATGAGGGCGCCAATGAAATTATTCCAACTGTTTAAGAAAGTAAACAGGCCAAGTGTCACCAGGGCCGGGGTGCAAAACGGCAACATCACCCGCCAGTAAGTTTGAAAATGGTTAGCCCCATCCAGTTTAGCTGCCTCTAAATACTCGTCGGGGATACTCTCCATAA
This sequence comes from Chloroflexota bacterium, assembly GCA_043727245.1. Taxonomy (GTDB): domain Bacteria; phylum Chloroflexota; class Chloroflexia; order Chloroheliales; family Chloroheliaceae; genus 54-19. Next base: position 463 of record JAYSYV010000035.1, read on the forward strand.
ACTGTTTTAGTAAAAATATGCCGTAACCGTTGAGTAAAATACCCGGTACAATTAAAGGTAACGGGGTATCAATCCAGCCGATTTTGCTAAATACAATATAGAGCGGGATCAGGGTAATCTGGCCTGGTATCATTAAGGTTGCCAGGAACAAACCAAATATTATATTCCTGAATTTAAATTTAATTTTGGCGAAAGCGTAGGCCGACAGAGAGCAAGTAAACAGGGTTCCCAGCGTCACCGATAGGGCTATTTTAAGACTGTTTAACAGAGCAGCTTTCATCGGCTCGAAAACCTGGGGATAATTGTCCAGGTTTAGCGGGTTCGGAATAATATCAGGCGGACTCTTGAAAATGTCTTCATCCATTTTTAGGGAGGTTGCAATCATCCAGTAAAACGGAATAATCAGGATTAAGACAACCAGTAACAAGAAAAGGTGCAGCAATATTCGTTGGGGTTTGATTTTACTGCGCGAAGTGAAGCGCTCCAAAGCACCGGTATTACCCGCCATTATGCACCCACTTTCTACCGAGCTTGAACTGAATGAAAGTAATGGCAAACAAAATCATAAATAGTACCCAGCTAACTACAGACGCTTCACCAATGTGGAAGTCTCTAAAAGCTTTGTTGTAGATGTGATAGACCAGGGTATAAGAGCCGTATTCCGGCCCACCACGGGTCAGTATAAAAGCCTCGTTAAAGATGTTAAAGACACTGATCAGCATGGTAGTTACAATAAAGAAGGTGGTTGGTGAGAGCAGTGGTAGGGTTATGCCAAAAAATTTTTGAATTGGGCTAGCCCCATCCAGATCAGCTACTTCGTAATAGTCCATGGGTATATTCTTCAGGCCAGCCAGGAAAATAAGATAAAACCAGCCGAGAGATTGCCAGGCCACCATTATTGTAATGGCAATTTTTGCCCAGAAAGGGTCGATCAGCCAGCCCGGACCCTCCAGGCCAAATACGGCCAGGAAATTATTGATTATGCCGAAATCAGGGGCATATAGCCAGAACCAGACTGTCACGGTTGCTACCGAAGAAGTAATCAGCGGCAGAAAGAAAGCGGCTTTGTAAAAATAGAGACCTTTGATTTTACGGTTTGTTAACAGGGCCAGGCCCAGTGAACAAGCCAGTGTCAGCGGTACAATACCTATAACCAGCACAACCGTATTGGAAAGAGCAGTCCAGAACAAATTGTCGGAAAAGACTTCCCCAAAGTTGGTTAGACCGACAAATATAGGCGCTTTTACAAAGTCCCACTGAGCAAAGCATAAATAAAGCGAAAAAAGTACAGGGGAGATTGTGAAAACCAGCAGACCAACCAGTTGGGGAGTGATAAAAAGATAGCCCCACAAATTTTCTTTGGCCTGGTTAGAAAAACGCCTGCCTTCCTTATTGGTATTGGCGGCTACTGACAGCTTTTTTTCAACCATGAAAATTACCATCCATTTCCCTATGTCTAAAGCTCATAATCCACTAACAGATCTAATAAATTGGTTTGCCTTTATAGGCTTGGTTTGCTACGAAAAACCGGGCTGCAAAGCTCTCTCATTGAACAGGAAATCGATTTATATTTTCTTTACTATTGATTATTTAGAAACACAAGAAGAATTACCTGCATTTTTAGTTAGAGAGAAGCCTCCCATATAGTCAGGTGGTATCAACTTTTCAAATCAATTTGAAATAAATAACGGCTTAAAAGCTTAATTATAGGCTCTTATTACTTTAATAAGCCTAAAGCTTCCGGTATGGGTTAAAATGGAACGTTTTACCTGCTGTATCTGTTATAGCAAACATCTTAAATCTTGTCAATACTTTTCGGAAATCGATTTACAAAGAAATTCCACCGTGCTAGCTACCAACCTCATCCGGTGTATAATTGAGCTAAAATTAAACAACCCATAAAGGATTATAATTGGATAATTTTGCTTTTTCAGCCTTTGAAATCACTTGTTAAGCGTAGTGATCAGCGAGTAAACCATTCCTTCAAAACCTTCACAAAACCAGCCAAACCTTCCCAGATACTGGCTACTCTATCGGATTTGAAAAGAAGTAAAACCGAGTTGATGGCTGAGAACGCGCTTTTGCGGCAACAACTAATTGTCGTAAGCCGCAAAAGCAAGCTGAA
>JAYSYV010000036.1:0-2587 GCA_043727245.1 Chloroflexota bacterium
TTAGAACCCGATGAAATTAGCAAGCTGGATGCTAACGAGAATCCTTATGGTTGTTCGGTGCGGGTGCAAGAATTATTAGCGAGCTTTGATCAATATCACCTATATCCCGATTCGTTTCAGACCGGCTTGCGTATGCGGTTGGAAAATTATACTGGCATCAAGTACGAACGAATCTTACTGGCTAATGGTGTAGGCGAGCTAATTGACCTGATGATGCGGGTTTTTGTCAGGCCGGGCGATGAAGTAATTATCTGTCCGCCGACCGTTCATTTTTACCGTTTGTTTGCCAGTTTAGCTGGCGCTAACGTTGTGGAAATACCCCGCCACCCTGAATCGTTCCAATTGCGGCTTGAAGAAGTATTACAAGCTGTCAATGAGCGCACCAAACTCATCCTGATCGGTTCCCCCAACAATCCTACTGGGAACACCACGTCGCTGACTGATCTGGTTAAACTCCTGAAAAGTCGCGCCATTGTAGTCGTAGATGAAAGTTTCTACGAATTTGCAGGAAGTACCGCTGCCGGACTGGTAGCGGAGTTTGATAATTTAGTTGTATTGCGTAGTTTCAGCCACTGGGCAGGTCTAGCAGGCTTGCGAATAGGTTACGGCCTTTTTCCACAGGGGATTCTAAAACAATTGTGGAAAGTACGGTCAATATTCAATCTGAATACCGCTCAAATCCTGGCGGCTGAAGCGGCCCTGGATGACCAGCGGCACTACGCTTCCGCCCTGAGTTGGCTTAAAAGCGAACGCGGGCGGCTCTACCGGCAACTAAGGAAACTTAATTTCTTGCAGCCCTACCCCTCCCAGGCCAGCTTTCTTCTCTGCCAAGTCGTGCGAGGCAATGCTTTTGCCGTAAAAAAACGGCTGGAGCGTTCGGGTATTTTGGTCAAATACTTGAACAGCGCCGAGTTGCCAAATCACCTGCGAATTTCGGTTGGTCGTCCCGAAGACACCGACCGCTTAATGCAGAGTCTACTCGCAATGGCGGAGGATATTTAGTTTTTGTCCCTTGCTGATCGAAAAAGTAATAGCTGTCCAGGCGTAAGCTCGCAAATGTGTGGGCAAAAAACTGTACCCGGTGGCGGGTGGTTTGATTATGTCCCGGACAGCCAGGTAGTATTAGCTGGTCGAAGCCAACCCGGTTTCGATGGCGGCTTTTTGCAACCTGAAAAGTTCCTCCAGGCCCTTACCGGCCAGATCCAACAACTGGTTCATCTGGTCACGCGAAAAGGGCGCACCCTCCGCCGTGCCTTGCACCTCGATGAATTGCCCGTCATTCAGCGAAACGACATTGAAATCAACGTCCGCCCGGCTGTCTTCGCTATAGTCGAGGTCCAGCAAGGGCTGTCCGCTCAACAGGCCAACACTGATGGCGGCCACTTGCGCCCGCAAGGGCGAACGCAAGACCAATTTTTTGGTCTGCAACTTGTGGCAGGCCAGCGCCAGGGCCACGTACCCGCCGGTAATTGCAGCGGTGCGAGTGCCACCATCGGCCTGAATAACATCACAGTCCACCACAATTTGGCGCTCACCCAGGCGGGTGAAATCCATCACTCCCCGCAAACTCCGGCCAATCAGGCGCTGGATTTCGTGAGTGCGCCCGCCAATTTTGCCCGTCGTCGCTTCACGGGTCGAGCGAGTATGGGTGGAGCGCGGCAACATGCCGTACTCCGCCGTTACCCAGCCCAGACCTTTACCAGACCGGAACGGTGGGACTTTTTCGTCCACGCTGGCGGTACAAAGGACGCGGGTCTTGCCAAATTCTACCAGCACCGACCCTTCCGCCCACTCGGTATAGTTGGGTGTCAGGCGGACCTCACGCAGTTGATCGGGCAACCGCTCACCGGCGCGACCACCTTTATTCTTGGAACTTCCATAACTTGTGTTAGCCACTTGTTTGCTCTCTCCCTCTCTTTTAGCCGGATAACCTCTAAAGAGTCCCGGTTTCATTTTGCTCGCGGTGTGCCTGGCTTAAAAAGGAACCTGATTGAATCGTTAAGCCAGCGCAGTATAGGCCAGTTCAAGGGAGTGGGTCAATTCATTGGCTATCGGATAGCCGTTAGTAATCACCGCCAGGGGGGAATTTATTTTGGCCCCGGTATGGTGGTTCAAGGCGACTTTTGAAAGGATTTTTGTAAAATGGCAGCTTATCAATATAACTCCAACCCCTATAATAGCCGTAATTCCAACAACGAACTGGACCAGGTTGCAATCTTTATTGACTGGGATAACCTGGTCATTAGTAACTATGCCGACCGGGGTAGCAATCGCCCCGACCTGGAAGTAATCATTCGTCGCGCCCAACAGTACGGCACTATCGTAATTGCACGCGCTTACGCCGAATGGAACGTTACCGCCGATCGCCTGGAAGTCTACAAGGCCGGAATTGAACCGATTTACGCCCCGGTCTTTCACGCCGACCGCGACCTGTCCGGCCAGACTACACGCGGCAAGTCACTGGCCGACCCGGTTATGGTGACTGACTGCATTGATTTTCTACACCTCTTACCCCAGATTGGCACTTACGTGCTGGTGACGGGCGATAAGGACATGGTTCCAGTGGTCCGGTTGGCTCGTTTGCGCG
>JAYSYV010000037.1:0-2583 GCA_043727245.1 Chloroflexota bacterium
GTAGGTGGCAGCGGGGCAGTGGCCCTACATAACTTATATACCAGCCCACCTTTACCTCAAGACGATAGGCTATCAGCTTGACAAGTGGCCCACTTAGTACAGCTACCCATAAGTGGGGTATGTAATTATCAAGCCCAATTCCATCCCCTATTTGTAGGTAGCTGTACTAAGCCATAGGCTCAACAGTTACCAGGCTAATCGGCTACATATTTAGTTTAGCCAATGGTGTTAGCTTTTTATAGATTGACATATAGAGAAATTAAAGAGCATTGTAGGATTGTCAACCTGGTTCCACTCTGAAAACTTTACCCCGGTTACTCAGGCTTCTAGCTCTTTAGATTGAACTTCCTGTGAATTGTGCTACAATTTTGCCCTGCCTTACTGCTTTTTACGTTACACGTTTAACGAAACCTAAAGGAGTTTGCCCGATGACATCGCGCCGTATCCCCAGTTGGTCGGAATTAAGCCCCTTGTTGCGCCCCAAACCTTTAGAACTTGACCCCGTGAAACGGCGGTTATCTCGTGCCGTTACCATTAGTGATTTGCGGGCCATCGCCCGTCGGCAGGTTCCCCAGGCCGTCTTCGATTATGTGGATGGGGCCGCTGAGGAAGAAACCAGTTTGCGCCGCGCTCGCGAGGCTTTCCGAAAGGTCGAGTTCATTCCCCAGGTTTTGCGCGATGTTTCCTCGGTTGACCCTTCCACCACAATCCTGGGCCAGCCCAGTACCCTGCCCTTTGCTTTCGCCCCGACCGGCTTTACACGCATGATGAACCATGAAGGCGAGTCGGCGGTGGCCCGTGTAGCCGAGAATGTCGGGATACCTTATGCTCTCTCTACCATGGGTACTACTTCTATGGAAGCCCTGGCTCTCGCCGCTCCCCAGGCCCGCCGCTGGTTTCAGTTGTACCTATGGCGGGACCGGGCGGCCAGCCGGGATTTAATTGCTCGCGCCCGTGCCGCCGGTTACGAAGCCCTGGTCCTGACCGTTGATACCCCCATAGCCGGGGCCAGACAGCGCGATGTCCGCAATGGCCTGACCATTCCTCCAGCCTTGACCCTCAAGACCTTCTTCGATGGGGCTTTGCATCCGGCCTGGTGGTTCAATCTGCTCACTACCGAGCCGTTAAGCTTTGCTTCGCTTAATTCCTGGAATGGCACGGTGGCCGAACTGGTCAGCGTCATGTTCGACCCGTCTGTGACTTTCGCTGACCTGGAGTGGTTGCGCGGTGAATGGACCGGTCCCTTAATTGTCAAAGGAATTCAGAATATAGAGGATGCGCGGGCGGTGGTAGGGCTGGGCGCGGATGCCCTGATAGTCTCGAATCACGGGGGCCGCCAGCTTGACCGCGCCCCCACTCCGCTGGAACAACTTCCGGCTATCGTCCAGGCCGTGGGCGACCGGGCCGAGATTTACCTGGATGGCGGTATCCTGAGTGGGGCCGATATAATCGCCGCCGTGACCCTGGGAGCCAGGGCTTGTCTGGTAGGCCGGGCTTACCTCTACGGGCTGATGGCCGGGGGACAGCGCGGGGTCCAGCGAGCCGCCGACATCCTGAATAAAGAGATTATCCGCACCATGCAACTTCTGGGTGTCAGGACCATTGCCGAACTCACCCCGGACCGGTTGCGCCTGCGGGACTGATAATCAAGCGGGCGGTTACTTCTTTTGGTGGACGGCTACCACGTAATTCCCGGCAGGAAAATATTCGTCTCTTTCCCAGGTAGAAAAGGTTTTAAGCAAGGTTAGACTGGCTTTTTCACAGAACTTGTTGTATTGTTCCAGGCTTAATCCCTGGTTTAACAGAAAACCAGTTACCAGTTTACCGCCTGGAATAAGGTGATGGCTCATATTAAGGACCACCTGCTCCTCCGTATTGGGAGAAACAAACAGCATAACATTACCGGCCATTATAACCAGTTCAAACCTTTGCTCTAATTGAACGTTTGCCAGGTCGCCCGTTCGCCAATCCAATTCCGGCGCTTTTTCTTTAGCCCTGGCAAGCATGGCTGGGTCAATATCCAGTCCGACTATTTTGCAGCCTCTCCGGGCCAGTTCAATAGCCACTCTGCCCGTTCCACAACCGGCATCTAGCACCGTAAAAGGTTGATAATCGATTACAAAATTTGCTTCGCCATGAACTTCTACTCCGGCCTTTTGCATTTCTTCAAATTTGCTATCATAAGACTTGCCACCCTCTTTTCGGCTATTTTGCCAGCGATTGTTATTTACCATTTTTTACTTTTCCTTTGAATAGCATTTTTACTCAGCTCTGCCGGTTGCACGGCTGTCCGGCATCTTATATAATTATTTTAAGTGAATTAGCTTGCAGTGTTTAACATTTGCACGTGACCCTTAACGTCAACCAACGCACTGATTGAACTTGCTACCCAGGTTCGACCCGTGCCGTGTTGTCCTCACGAGTTCAGTCCTGGGTTTGTGAAAGGCTCATAACGACCGGACGTTACTATCCAACCAGCTTTGTTCTCCTCAATATTTTGTCTTGATGCAAACATCTTCTATGTGGCCTGATTTTTCCTGTTTCAATTGTTGGCGGACCGGCCCATCCTGTAAAGGAGGCATC
>JAYSYV010000038.1:0-2576 GCA_043727245.1 Chloroflexota bacterium
GATCCCTTTGAAGCACTAAACATGGAAACGCGCTTCCCGAACTTAACAATTGATGGCCTGACCGCCCTCGGCCATCATCCCCGCCAGACCGTGGCCTATGACCGGATGATGGGTTACGCCCAGGGGATTGTCATCAACCAGGAAAACGGCCTCTTGATGGGCGGCTCGGACCCTCGCGCCGATAGCGCCTCGATTGGCTGGTAAACAGTTATTCGGGCCTCCAAAAGGTATGTTTCAAACCAGACAAACGGTTTGAAACATACCTTGCAAAAGATTGATAGCGAACAAACCCGGCCCCTGGCAGGCATAGACACATTTTAAAACCTTTCGATTGCGGTTTCAGCCAAAAGTTAGAACCGCACAATATTGACAGCGACAGGTATATGAACTAAAAAGCCTCCCAATTCCGTGGAAGGCTTTTTAAAGTACTATACTGACTACCAGCTATAATCCACTTGTTACTGGTTACGTTCTTACTTGGCCGCTTTCAACTCCCGTTTGAGGATTTTGCCAGTGGCGTTTTTGGGCAAATCGTCCATGAACTGGTACAGGCGTGGGTACTTGTTGGAAGCAATCCGCTCGCGGCAGTACTCCCTAATTTCGTCCTCGGTGGCGGTCTGGCCCTGTTTCAAGACAATCACCGCCTTAACTTCTTCGCCCAGAGCCTGGTCGGGTACACCAATCACGGCACATTCGGCTATGGCCGGGTGGCCGTAAAGGACTTCCTCGATTTCACGCGGGTAGACGTTAAAGCCGCCCCGGATAATCAAATCCTTAACCCGGTCTACGATGTAAAAATAACCGTCCTCGTCCATCCGGGCCACGTCCCCGGTGTGGAACCAGCCGCCACGCATGACCTCGGCGGTCGCTTCGGGCCTTTTGAGGTAGCCCTTCATGACGTTGTGGCCCCGGATGAGCAATTCGCCCCGTTCCCCAACCGGTAATTCCTGGTCGTTTTCGTCTACCACCTTCATATCCACCCCCCAGAGCGGTTCGCCAATCGAGCCGGGCTTGGTCGGTTTGAAAGCGACATTGAAAGATGCCACCGGCGAGGTTTCCGACAGACCGTAGCCTTCCAGGATTTTTACGCCGGTTTCGCGTTCCCAGGCGCTCAGGATTTCTATCGGGATAGCCGAACCGCCGCTGGTGCATTTGTTCAGGCTGGAAAGGTCGTAGTTTTTACGGGCTGGATGGTTTAGCAAATAAAAATACATGGTCGGCACGCCCGAAAAAGAGGTTACTTTATCTCGTTGCATAATCTCAAAGGCTTTAACCGGGTCGAAGCGCGGTATCAGGGTCAGGGTCGCGCCCGCCCCAATAGCTACATTCATTACTGAACTCTGGCCGTAAGAGTGAAAGAGCGGTAAAGCCATCAGGGTTACATCTTTCTCGGTGTAATCCAGGCCCATGTTTTTGAGGCAAGACCATGCGTTAAAGAACATGTTGAAGTGGGTTAATTCAGCCCCTTTGGGCCGTCCGGTCGTGCCGCTGGTGTAGAGAATGACTGCCGTATCGTCGGGCATGGTCTGGGCCAGGATAGGGTCCGGTTTGGCCTGGGCCATAAAAGCAGTCGAGCCGATAGCGCCTTCGACCGTGGGTATATTCTCCGAACCGGGCGCGTTGACCATTACCAGCGTCTTGCAAGTAGGTGTTTCTTTATAACCGCCCACGGCAGCCTCGGTAAAGCCTTCCCAGGCGACCAGGATGACCGAATCGCTGTCTTCCAGGTGGTAAGCCACTTCGGGGGCTTTAAGCAAGACATTTAAAGGCACGACTACCCCCCCGGCTTTCAGGATGCCGTAGTAGCAGACCAGAAACTGGGGAATATTCGGCAGCATCAGGGCTACTTTTTGGCCCTGTTCCAGTCCAGCCTGGCGCAGGGAGTTGGCGAACAAATTGGAAGCGCCCTGAAGTTGGCCGTAGGACATTTTGAAGTTGTCAAAGATGATGGCGGTTTGGGCCGGGTTGCGTTTAACGCTCTCTGTTAGCAGCGTTGCTAAATTCAGACTCATAGCCGTTTAACCTTTCTACAAAAAGTATTCTTCTATAAATTTTTAAGCTGGCCGGTAGAACTTTTACAATATGTAAACAATATTATTTGCATTTTACAAAGAGGCGGCTCAGCATGCAAATTTGATTGTTTAGATTGGACCTCTCTTAACGCCTAGTAAGACGGTAAAACAGTTCAATTATGGGCCAGCTTGCGACAGGTCAGGGTGTGAGCAGATAAATCACTGGCTACTTTTTAGTCTGGTTTGACACCGAGCAGGGTCAAATCTATAATCCTGGCAGGATTTGCAAGATTAACGGCTTAAAGCGAGAGGTTTTCCAGGGTTTCAAAACTTGTCAATAAAATCCCCTCTGATGTCACCACCAGCCCGGCAACCGGGGCGTTTTCACTTCGGACCCTGGCTGCTCATTGGATTGAGCCTGGCTCTTTTGAGCCTTATTTTTTATCTACCGGCTCTACAAGGCTCCACTCGTGAACCTTCGGCGTTTAACCTGCTTACAAACCTGACCGGGTATGCCCCGGTTCCCGCCGACCCCATGTTTTACCAGGACTGGTCCGAAGCCTG
>JAYSYV010000039.1:0-7891 GCA_043727245.1 Chloroflexota bacterium
TCAGCGGACGGGGTTGGTACTGAGTGGAGGTGGCCTCAAGTTTGCCGTCCACGCCGGGCTTTACAGCCGCATGGAAGAACTGCCTTTTTTCTCCGACGAGAAAACTTTACCTTCCAGCAACGTCAATCAAGACCCTGCCAATTTTGAAGTCCTGAGCGAAGCCTTTGACTGCCTGGTGGGAACCAGCGCCGGGTCACTGATAGCGGCAGCCTGGAGTTGTGGCCTGTGCGCTGAAGATATTGGCCGTATCTCGGTTCTGTTTAGCCGCCCCGATTTTCAAAGCTTTATCCTCGACCCCAACTGGCTGGGAGCAGGAAGCTTTCTGCTCAAAGGCGACCCTGGCTATATTAAAGGTCTGTACCGGGGCGAGGCCATCCAGCGGACCATGGAAGTTATTTTCTCGCATAACTTCCTGCGTAAGCTCGGCAAGCTCTACCAATCCTATGGCGGTAAACGCAAACAAACCAAAATTGACAGGCCAAAGTTTGATGACGCATTGGCTAAAATTGTGCGCGGCCTCCGCAACCTGCCGCGTGAGAAATTGCCTGAAATGTCCGAAGTTATACCCAATACCAGGGAAGTTACCAGGGACAAAGACCAGGACAAAGCCCTTCAACTGATTACTTTCCAGGATATTAATCCGGGCGTGCGAGTGCCTTTCGAGCGCTTCCGCCTGGCTGGCGACCCAAACTGGCAGCAATCTGCCCGCGAAGAAGCCGAAAAAACCTACCGGGTCAACCAGGGCCACGCCTCCGCCTACCGTGCCGCCCTAAGTGAGTATTACCGGGGCCGCGCCTCCGCCGGGCGCTACGTCCCCAAAGACCCTGACGCTCTCCGGCCCATGCTGCTGGTGGTCGGGACCGACCTCATCACCGGCCAGAAGACTATTTTCAGCAACTACAATCTCTTTGAAAAAGAACTGGTCTACGGCAAGGACGGCTCAACTACCGACCCTACCGGAATCAACTATTGCTATATTAACCCCAAAGGCAACCTGTCTTCCCTGCCCAAACAGATTACCGAGGAATTGCGCCCACCTAACTTTCTGTACAAAGACCTTTCCAGCGGTTTGCCGGTAGCCTGGGCCGTTCGGTCCAGCCTTTCTATACCGGGTGTATTTGCCCCGGCCACTATCCACTACAAAGATAGCTTTGGCATCGAGCGGACCGACTTCTTCATTGATGGCGGCGTGACCGATAACTATGCCTTACAAGTAGCCGCTGACCCTAATATTGGCCGGTGCAGCCGCTTGCTGGGCGGCAACATTGGCAGCCTCGGCCCGCGCGTCCACGCTTATGAGGCCCGGACTATTATTGATGTCTTGCTCAAAACCCTCTACACCATGGGCGACGGCAACGTGGACAGCAATGCCGATAACCGGTTGGTCGAACGCGCCAGAGTGACGACTATTGATGAGATTACTAAAAATTCCGTCACCAGTATCAGCGAACTGGGGAAAATACCGGCCCTGCTGGAAGAAGGAAAGCAACTGGCCGACCAGTTCTTTACCTCTTTCCTGGATAAAGAAACCGGTCTGCTGGCCCTTGACCGCATCTTTGGGCCGACTCCCGGCAGTTATATCGTCTTTCTGCCCCGGATTGAAACTTTCGGCCAGCCGCCCGGCACGCCCGCTCCCCCTTCGCCCATTTCTATTTCAGCGGGTGAACCGGGTATCGTCGGTTCATCCGAGATTGACCGCATTGCCATGATGGAGGATTTGACCCCGGAAGTCCGAGCGCAGGTCAAGAAAGAGCGTTCGACCGATTTAGGCAGACTCGAAGCAGCCCTGATTCCGCCGCCGGTAGTTGGGCCGGGCGGGCTTTTGTTCGGCCCGCTTGGCCTGGTTTTGCGACTACCAGGCCAATTCTTGCAGCCTTTAGCAGGAACCGACCTGGTAAATCAGGTCCGGCGAGGGGTTTTGCTAGTATTACTAACCTTCGTAAGTCTGCTGGCAATCGGTTTGTGGCGGGCAGTGGTAATGGCGGTGGAGTATGCCGGGTTGCCCCTGATGGCCGGGCGTATTTTTGATAGCTGGAACTACTGGTTTGCCCTGGGCGCGGTTTTAATCGGGGCGTTGCTGGGCTACCTGATATTCTTCCGGGCCTTGATTTACGATTTCTGGGTAGCCCGCAAAGCCAAGCTCTTGCGGCGGACCCTGGAAGTACCGGTCAGCCTGGTCTTCACCGTTGGGCCGGTCCTGGCCCTGGAATTTATCAAAGACCTGGGCGAAGCCTATCGCAGCGCGTTGGGCCTGATACTCATTCCGTTCTCGGCTATGGCCCTGGTCTTCTTCCTTTATGCCCTGGTGGCCTTCGTCCGAACCTTACTCAGCCGCAGCCAGGACAACTAATTAGCGCTTGTGTAGGAGTTACTCGGACAATCAAACGGTCCGAGTAACTCTCGTAGGGTATACGGTGCAGTTAGCCAAACTGCTGCAGGTTAGTTCTAGATTCCATAGCCCCTCATTTTTCAACAGAGCCTGATTCTCACCCTCATATTTTCGTACCGATAGAAGAAGCTAATAGCAGAAGTTTGAATAGGTTACATAAGCCTACAAAAAGTCGTATACTGGCATATACTTTGCAGCCGGTTATTTTGTAAGAAAAAACAGGACTTAACTTTCTATGCGACTGACTTTTTTAGGCACTAGCGCCGGAGCGCCCACGCGCTTGCGTAATGTTTCGGCAGTCGCCTTGCAGTTCGACCAACAGAGCGCCTTCTGGCTTTTTGACTGTGGTGAAGGCACTCAACAACAACTTATGCGTTCGCCTTTGCGGTTGAGCCAGCTTCAATATGTCTTTATCAGCCACCTTCATGGCGACCATTTCTACGGACTGCCGGGGATGCTTTCGAGCCGGTCTTTGCAATATGGCGCTGAAACGCCACTGACGGTATTCGGACCGCCCGGTTTGCAGCGGTACTTGCAAACTACTTTCGAGGTCAGCGGCGGAAGCCAGATGGGCTATCCCCTGACCATTCGGGAGGTTGGACCGGGCCGGGTCTACGAGGACGAACGAATGCAGGTTGACTGCCTGCCCCTGGTTCACCGGATTGCTTCTTTTGGCTACGCAGTCAGCGAGAAAGACCAGCCCGGCCATTTTGATGCAGAAGCAGCACGCAACCTGGGCGTACCAACGGGGCCGCTCTATGGCCGCCTCAAACGGGGCGAAACTATCACGCTGCCGGATGGTACAGTCATAAATGGCGAAAAACTGGTCGGGCCGCCCATCGCAGGCCGGAAGGTGGTCTATTGCTGCGATACGGTTTATTGCCAGAATGCTATTCAACTGGCCCAGGCTGCCGATGCCTTGATTCACGAAGCGACCTATGCCGGGGAAGACCTGGAGTTAGCCGTCCGAGGCGGCCATTCGACCGCGACCCAGGCCGCCCAGGTGGCCCGTCAGGCCGGAGCAAAAACCCTGCTAATGACCCATTTTAGCCCACGTTACGAAGGGGCGGGTGTCGAAGGGCCGGGCATGGAACGGCTGCAAACCGAAGCCCGGCAAACCTTTGCCAATTCGTATATCGCGCACGATTTTTGGAGCTATGATATTCCGCGCCAGGGAGAAAGTAGTCATTAGCCCTTTTACAAAATTCGATCGGGCCAGGCAAAAAGTTTTATAAAGTTTTTTAGTTCTTTATCTTTAGTTCTTTAAGAGAAAGGAATTCTCAATGAAGTTTATTGCTAATATTGAAGGCAGCAAAGACGACCTGAAAATCATCCTACAGACTATCCGCGATAACATGGACTATGCCAATCCTACCGATATTTTCCGGCTTTACCTGCGCGATAACGAGCCGGGCGGCGTAGTAATCGAGGAACGTTATGACGAAAACGAAAACCTGATCGAGCGCCGCAACCATTAATCAGGCGGTTGGGGCTGGCTCAAAACCGTTTTCTTCACACCATAACGCAAAAGCTTCCTGGCTGGAAGTCGCTTCCAGGACCATCCGGTCTTTTTCTCCGTTGCTAATTTCCCAGGCTACCTGGAAAATAGTCGCACCTTCGGCAACAATAACCACCGTTGCTGCATCCCGGCTGCCATCCTCATATTCACAAACTGCTTTGTAAGTAGTTTTCATGCCCCCCTAATCCTTTCGTGTCTTAACTGGCTGCCAGTACGGTACAAAATAAATGGCCTCGCCGGGCCGACGCGCCCAGCCGCAGCCCGTGTTTGCGGAGTTTCAAAATGCTGCCGCTGGGTGTATTTGGTGGAACTGTGAAAGTAAATTCTTCCCCCATCGGGTCGGGAATAGTACAAATCCCGCCGGTTTCAAGCAATTCAGCCGGGACGTGAGCCGTAGTATAAATCTGATTATCGCGCATTTCAAAAGGCCCACTATCATCAAGCTGGATTGTCACCGAAATATTAGTCCTGACCGGGGCATCCAGCAACTCGTCTTCGGGCTGGCCCTGGTTCAGGTCAATCCGAATTTGCATATCCGGTTGTAAGCCCGGCGGAATAATAATTTCTTGCTTGGAATAGCTGACCATAAAGCCATAGCCCCCGCAGCGCTTGCAGGTCAGAGAATCCACCTTTCCGGTTCCCCGGCAGCGCCCGCAGGTATAAGTCTGGCCGACAGTCAGGGTGCGCTTGACCCCTCTAAACAACTCCTGCCAGTTCAGGTAAACGGTATAGCTTGAATAAGCCTCGCGGGGCTGGGAGGGGCGATTGACCGGCCTCAGATTGCGCCGGGGCTTCTGGCGGGGCCGGGCCGCGTATTCGTGATAGCGGGGAGCTTCGCGGTAAACCTCAAAAACATCTACCGGCTCCACCCGCAGGGTTTCATCATAGCTGCGCCGTTTGTCCTGGTCGGATAGGACATCATAAGCCGCCTGGACCTCCCGGAAGTGCTGGGAAGCCCTGGGATCGCCCGGATTCAGGTCAGGATGATACCGCTTTGCCAACCGGCGGTGTTGGGCTTTAATCTCAGCCGGTGGAGCGTTGCGGTCCAACTCTAAAACATCATAATATGTACGTTTCTGCATAGCCCTTTCTGTTCCTGTGGCTTTAGCCAAGATTAAATTATACCTTAAAAACCGGCTAAAATCAGCTACCGGCTTATTCTATCAGCCGATTGCCCCACATAATAGAAGCGGCGTTACATACTTTCGAGCAGTTTTATGTTATAATAAATGATATCAAACAGACTGAAACGCCGCCCGACTTTTGGGCGGTTTTTGCTGTAAAGGGGTTTTGCTCGCGCTGGCATGGTCCACTATAGACAGACTGTAAGTTGTAGTTTAAGCGTGAGAGGGACTCTGATCCAGCCAGGCCGGGAGAGGTAAGTTCATGGAAAAAATTAAGCTGTTAAACGGTTGGTCCAACCGCAAAGAAACCCTGCCGCCGTCCGAGCCGTTACGGGTTTACCTGGCGTTACCCCCCTCTGTAGCCGGTAATACTCCAGCACCTTTGAGCGCTTCCACCGACCTTACCGCTTTACGGGTTAGCCTTGTCGGGGATTTATTTATGCGCCTGGCTCGCCGCATGGGCCGCCGCGCTATACCGGCAGACCGCCCTGAACAGGCCCAGGTAGCAGTCGCAGCCGGTGACGCTCAAAAAATACGCTCAAACGGCCTTCTCCTGAAAGTCGCTTTGCCGGCCCAGGTGGGCGAGATTGACCAGTTTACCCCTGACGAAATCCGGCTCTACCTATTTTCAAATGCCCTTTATGGCTCGTCCATAAAACTGAGCGCTGATACCCTGGCCGGGGCCAGGGCCGCCTTTGGCCGCTTAAAAGATTATGTCCGGCGGTTCCAGGACGAGGAAATCTTGCAGGCGCTGCCCAATTCCTCCAAAGATAACGCGAAAATAACCGACTGGCGTGAAAGCTTCTACGAATCGCTCTGCGACGACCTGAATACCCCCAGGGCTATCGCCACCATCTGGATGATGCTGCAAAGCGACCTGGCCGACGCCGCAAAGCTGGCTTTACTGACCGATTTTACCTCGGTCTTAGGGTTGAGCCTGGGTTTAGGCTTGCCCGAAAAATTTGCCCGGCCTGCCTCCGAAATGGAAAGGCCGGGTCGTTCCAGGCCCGAAGCTCCGGTTGCCCAACGCCGGCCAGGCCAGTTTGAACAGAAACGGAATCAGCCTCCGGTAGTTTTTGGCGTGGAAGGCCGCACCAGACCCCAACCTGGCAAACCAGTCTCCGGCCAGCAGTCCGGCAAAACGCCTGAGCAAGCCGGTCGGGAAAATACTCTGGGCGAACGCTCGCCTTTACGCCGGATAAACAGCAGCCAGGATGTCCGCTCTTACTTGCGCGAGCCGGACCGCTTTGATTTCACCATCAGTCTGATTGCCTATGACAACCTGGCGGCAATCCAGACCACTGTAGAAAGTCTTTTGAAGATATTGCCCCGCACCACTCGTGCCGTAGAAGTAATTGTTACTGAGATGAACGGGTCGGACAAAGTAGCCGACTACCTGGCGGCCATAGCCCACGGTTACGCCAATTTCCGGGTGGTTTATGTGCAGCAAAACCTGGGGGAAGGGGCCGGACGCAATATTGCTTTCCGGCAGGGCCGGGGCCGCTATCTCCTCTTGTTGGATGCCGGTTTACGCCTGTCCGTGGATTATTTTGAAGAACTATGGCGCGAACTGGCCCGCGAGGAAGCTGCCAAACCAGCCCTTTTCGGAGCTTTCCCGGTAAAGTTGGTTCGCCAGGCTGCTGCTCCAACCGGCTTTGAACCTGTGGATTTGGACCTCAAACAAACTACCGATTTGCAAGTTGAAGCCCTGGAAGGAAGCGCCCTGGTTTTCCGGCGCGAACTGGTCGAGGAAGCCGGTTTTATGGACGAACATTTCCGCTTTCCTTACGCTCTGGGCCTGGATTACAGTTTTTCTTTCAAAGATAAAGGTTTTGCGGTCAAAGTCTCCCCGGTTTTGAGCCGCATGCTAGAACGTCCAACCGACTTTGCCCGGCCAATCTATGGCCTATCGGAAGAACAGCAGGAAAAACAGCGCCAGAAGAACTGGCAGCTTTTCTTAAGAAGCTGGCAATTGGAGTAGCGATGACGATTAAATACGCTTTACTGGGCTTGCTAGCCCATACTCCCCGCCACGGTTATGAAATGAAGCAGGAGTTTGAGCGTACTTTCAGCCAGATGCGGGCGGTCAGCGCCGGGCAAATCTATGCCCTCATGACCCGGCTTACCGGCGAAGGCAAAGTTAGTTGCGAAACCGTCGAGCAAAAGAGTTCCCCCTCACGCAAAGTCTACCAACTAACCGAAACCGGTCGCCAGGACTTGATGGTCTGGCTGGAAACCCCGGTCGAAGATTCTTTTGAAAATGTCCGCAGCCAGTTTTTCCAAAAACTGCTGGTCCACGCCCTGGTCGTGGGCAGCCACACCGACGGCCAGACCAGTTGGAGTATTATCGAGCAGCAAAATACCCACCTCAAAAAAAGTCTGGATGAGCTAAAGCGCCAGCGCCTCAAACTGGCTATGTTTATCAATCCTGGCGAAGTTGACCCACGCTCCCCCGCAGAACGCGAATCAAGCGAAACACGCCTGCTGCTATTGGAAGGTGCGATTCTCCACCTGGAAGCCGATTTGCAATGGCTGAAACTGCTGGAAGCCCGCCTCGACCGCCTGGCTTTCCTGCGGTCGGGCGATTAGTTATTACACAATATTTGACAAACTATGCCAATTAGATACTATAGCTAGACCCTATTAGACAACAATTCGGCAACTATAGGCTGACTCGCCTTTAAGCAAAAGCAAAACCTGACAGGGTGGCAGCCAAATAAGGCTCCTGGTTTGTACAAAAGGATAATGCCGCGTGTCCGGTAAATCACTTACAATTGAGCAGACTTTAAACTTGCTTGCACAAACACCGCCGCGCCTCACGGCACTTTCCGCCGGTCTGGCAGCAGCTCAATTGCATAC
>JAYSYV010000040.1:0-2560 GCA_043727245.1 Chloroflexota bacterium
TTCATTGCCGGTAAGGCTTTCGCGCAGACGGACTTCGCGCTGGGTTTCACGCTGCAAACTCTCTTGAAGCTGCACAATCCGGCGTTCGGCATCCACCAGGGCCGTTTTTTGCTGCTCAAACTGCTTGAGGCTATCCCGTTTGACCCGGAGGCTCTGGCGGGCTGTTTCATCGTAAGCCAGTTCTTTGGCCTCGCGGTCCACCTGGACCAGTTTAAGCCGTTCGGCCTGACAATAATCTTCTTTCTCTAACTGCTGGCCGACTACGAGAAGTTTTTCCTGGTAGGCGGCGGCTTTTTCACGGGCCTGGCGAGCCTGACTGACTTCGCGTTCCAGGCTGCCGCCGCGCCGCTGCAAGTCGGCTAATTTGGAGGCCGGTTTTTCCAGGAGGCGTAATTCTTTTTCCAAACCTTCGAGTTCGGCCTTCAAAGTATCTTGATGTTGCTTATGTTCTTTACCAATAGTTCTCTGCTCGGAGTACTCGCGGCGGCGGTCCTCCATAGTCCGGTTACGGGCCGCTTCATCTAAAACTGTGCCGCAAAGGTCGCAATATTCGCCTACCTGCGGTACGTGGTCGGCTCTTTGCTTGATGTCGGCCAGCAATTTATCGTTGCGCTTGATTTCTTCGGTCAGAAAGCGCAGTTCGCCCATTTTCTCCTGGCGGGCGGTCCGTAATTTTTCCAGCTTTTGATTGGCTTCGGTAGCCTCGGCGGTTTCCAGTTTAAGCGCGTCATTGGCTTTTTCCAGCTTTGGTAACTGCTGGCTCTGTTCCTCGACCTCTTTGATGGAAAGTTGGAGACTGTGTTGCTGGGCTTCCAGGCGCATCCCAGTCTGCTTGATAGTATCCTGTAAGGCCCGGCGCTCTGTAAGTAACTGGTTATACCGCTCGAATTTGCGGTTTAAAATTTCTAATTCTTTGTCTACCGTTACAAAGTCGCGGTAGCCGGTTTCAATCTGGTCCCGGCGGATAATATATTCCTGGCAGACTTCAATCTGGCTCCTGGTCTGGCGGAGAAAGCTGGTAGTTTCGCCTAGTTCCTGGCGGTCTTTGTCCACGGTGCGGCGAGTTTCGGTTAGCTGGCGCTCAAGCAATTTCAACTCGCCTTCACGGCGCTGCAAGTCGGTAAACTCGGTTTCGCTCTGGGCAAACACGGCCTGGCTATCCTGTAAATCGGTTTGAGCCTGTCGCTTCTGAGCTTCGTAGGTGGGCCGCCGGTCGAGTTCCTCGTTAAGCTCGGCCAGGCGTTCTTCCAGGCGGCGGCGGAGCTGGTCGGCTTCTTTGGCTTCCTCTTTGGCGGCAACTTCCAGTTCATCATAAAAACTCAGGCCCAGAATGTCCGAAAGGACTTTCTTGCGTTCGCCAGGGGTGCGGGTCATAAATTCATCGGCCCGGCCCTGAAGCAAGAAGGCGCTATTTATAAAAGTATCGTATTCCATACGCAGGGCTTTAATAATTTCTTCCTGAGTGCCGCGCTGGGTGTTGCCGCTGATGTTGCGCCAATCGCCGTTAGGGGATTTTATCTGAAAGCTAATGACAGTCTGACCGGCCCCCTTGCGAGTACGGTAACGTTTTACCCGGTAGAGTTGCTCGTTGATAAAAAAATCCAGGGTGGTCTGCATTTCAATTTCGCCGGTAGCGATTAAATCATCGGAGGTAGCCCTGGCTTTGCCCCACAACGACCATGTAAGAGCGTCCAGGATGGCCGATTTACCGGCTCCGTTATCCCCGGACAGGCAAGCCAGGTGAACGCCTTCTAGTTCCAGGACGGCATCTTTGTAGCACATAAAATTCTTTAATTCGAGCTTGACGGGGACCAACGGATTACTCCTGACTAACTATTTATGGATTGCACAAGTTGCCTAAAAATTCCAGAGTTGCCAGTATTTCCGGCTGACCGGGTAAACCAGCGGCCTGACTGGCGGAGGCAAAACGACTTATCGCGCCAAACCGGTCGGCCACAAAGACCAGGGCCGGTAGCTCCTTTATTTCGATGGCTTCCTTTTTATCTTCATTATCTTCCGGTAAAACCAATTTCAAATATTTCTGAAAAGTCTCGCCATTCTCGTCCGACAACAGCGGTACGGTCAGTTTCAGGCGGCTGGCGGCTTCTTTCAACTCAGCTAAAGGCAGCTGCAGCAAAGCCAATACTTCGGTCCCGTACGCCTGCAAGTTGACGGCTTCCTGCTGTAAATTTTGCAAGAAAGGGTCGTCCAGCCGGGGCAGAAAGTAAAGCACCAGCGGCTGTCGCTGTTTGTAATCCCAGGAGGCGATTTTAGCGCCGGTGGTTGCGGCCAGCTTGAAAGCCGGGGCCATCTTTTCCCGATTATTATACACCCCGAAGCCCTCTAATTTAGCATTTACGTTCATAATTATTTCTCCTTATGCGGAAACCTCCGAATTTAAATCTTTGCTCCATGGTAATCGAACCAGACTTTCCTTGCAACAAGCATAGCTGCTATCCTCCAAAGCCCTGTCAGATTAACTTGTGCTATAATCTACAAAGGCAATGCTGCCCCTAGACCTAAGATGCTCCCAACCCTGCTTAATCTCGAATAACAGGTA
>JAYSYV010000041.1:0-2559 GCA_043727245.1 Chloroflexota bacterium
GCCTTTCTTACGCTGAAATTGCCGGAAGCATTGGCCGGACCGAAGGAGCCGTCAAGCAGCTTATCCACCGGGGTCTTTCGACCTTGCGCCAGAATCTCGCCAGGACTTAAATAAGTTATAATCCGACGCTTCCCTGCATAATTCCGCCATCAATAAAGTAGGTACTCGAAGTGACATAGGCGCTTTTGGCTGAAGCTAGCCAGCCTACCAGCCCGGCCACTTCTTCGGATGTGCCGACGCGCCCGACCGGGATAGCCTTGTTAAGAGCGGCGGTCTTTGCGGGGTCGGCCAGGGTTTCCTTGTTGATGGGCGTGGCTATCGCCCCTGGCCCGACTCCTACAACCGTAATGCCATGTGGGGCCAATTCGACCCCGGCGTTGCGGGTGAGCATACGCACGCCGCCTTTGGCGCAGCAATAAGGGCTGTTACCCGGCATGGGCCAATCTTCGTGGACCGACGAGATGTTGATTATCCGGCCTCCATCGCCCTGTTTAATCATCTGCCTGGCGGCCAGTTGTGTCCCGAAGAACGGCCCTTTGAGGTCAACCCCGATTACCGTATCAAAGTCCTGCTCGGTCGAATCCAGAACCGAAGTGTGAGTTTCCATCCCGGCGTTGTTGACCATAATATCAAGCCGCCCGAAAGTCTCGACGGTCCGGTTCACCAGGATTTGTAGATCGGCAATCGAAGACACATCTCCCTGGACGACCAGGGCTTTGCCGCCAGCCTGTTCTATAAGTTGTTTGACTTCGTTAGCCGCTTGCTCGTTGCGACGATAGTTGATCGTTACGGCAGCCCCTTCCTTCGCCAGTTCCAGCGAAATGGCCCGCCCAATTCCGCTATCACCCCCGGTGACAATCGCTACCTTGTTTTCCAACAACACCGGCATGCCTCCTTACTTACTGTTTTACATTTGAAATATTAGCTAACTTCAGAAGATAACAATTTTCTTGCCACCACGGGGGCGCTGGCTTCCCAAATGAGCGCCCAGGTTAAATAGCCATAAGCCCGTTCTAACAATACCAGTATGCCAGCCCAAAATCCAACCAGAAAGTAAATTAATAAAGCAAAAATGAAATTGTCTAAAAAGGCGGCTTTGAAGAAAAGAGCACAGAACCCTGCCATGCAGGAAGCTAAATTTTATGGCTTATGTCGGATAAGTTTGTTGTAGCATATAAACTGTAAGGATTACATAGGTTATGTCATAAAAAGAGGTAAAATTAAATTAATCTATGGTTAAATTGGTTGCTAAACAGAAATATATTTTTAACAGATGAGAAGTAAACATACCACATTAAAAATTTATTCAATTGATATTTATGGACTATCACACAGCCGCGACAGGGCTTCTTTCAAATCAGCTTCCCAGCGGCTAACCGTTTCTGGGTCGGTTGAAGTAGGCGGGCGCAGGGCTAACTCTCCCACCCGTTGGGCTGGGTGGGCCTGGTCACCAGGATTTTCGATTAAACGCAGGGTGGGTTGTTGGGAAGGTGGGCCAGGGTAAATAATAACGCCGGTTGGCACGTTAAAGTCGCTCATGTAGGCCAGCATCCGGTACATGTCTTCAGGGTGCGCCCGTTCTGGGTCGGACGGAAAAAGCCGGTACTTCACATCGAATAAGACCTGGGAACCCTGCGAAAGTTCCAGCCGTAAATCAGGCCGAGCCGGTTGGGTTCGTCTGGCGCTATACCAGCCGCCTGGCGCAGCCTGATTATAATACAGGCGGCCTCTTTCGGACTGAAAAAGACCGCTTTGACGGCCCTGGTCGCTCTCATTAAACGCCAATCCGAAGGCAGCGGCTATTTCACAGGCGGCCCACCATTCGTAGATTACGTTCAGGGGCTGGATGCCGACTTCCTCGCTGGCTTCTTTTGGCAATCGGATATAAGGCCGGTCGTACTGCTCGAAAGCCTCAACTAACTGGCTGTAGGCCGGGTTAAAGCTTTCCCGGCAAGCTCGCTCAACCTCGGCCCATTCGAGCGGGTTCCGAGGATCAAAACCGGCGATCAACCCGGCCAAACTCGATTGCAAATTCCTCTCGGCAGCCATGAAATGTTCCAGACTGGCGGCGTAAGTCCTAAATTCAGGCAAAGCCCGTTCTAGCTGGGCCGAAGCCAGCCGGGTTGTTTTGACCTGCCGGACCAGTCGGCGGTTTTCTAAAGCTAACTCTTTAAGCCAGAAAACCAGCAAGATATTGGGCCGAGTGGCGTAGTCCAGTGGGGCCTCGACCCAATGGTGGGTCAGGCCGGTTTTGGCAGGCGAATTCAGCCAGTCCTGTACGGTTGGGTTCCAGCGGATAGGCCCACGGATTATGCCTTCCTCCCGGCGCGGCTTTTCGACTACCCGGTAATCCAGCCGCTGACTCAGGGCTTCGAGCAACCCATCGTCCAGCAAGCGGCGGCAAAATTGGCGCAGCTTCTGGGCGGTGAAATCCAGGCTGGTATAGGGAAAAGGTTCTAATACCTGGGGTCCGTTATAACTCAGGTTGATTATGTTGGGAGCATCCAGGTGGGCCAGCAAGCGCGGCAGGCGGCTATATTTGAGCCATTCCAGTTCGGC
>JAYSYV010000042.1:0-7874 GCA_043727245.1 Chloroflexota bacterium
AAGCTCGCCAGTCCTACCAGGCTGCCTATGAGCTGCGTTCGAGACTCAACCAGTTTTCCAAGAGCCTGGACGCTCTGGCCGGGCTGGCCGAATGCGCTCTGACTGCTTCCAATTCCCCTTTGGCTAAAAGTTACACCGAGCAAATTCTCGATTATCTGGCCGCGAAAAATTGGAGCCTAACTGGAATTGGCGATGCCTTGCGGGTCCAGGCGATTTGTTGTAAAGTGCTGAGTGAGGCGGGCCAGGCCAATACTGAATCAACCCGGCGTTTACAGGCGTTCGCGGAAGTAGTCGAAGAATTGAGAGAGCGGCGCTATGATTTAGCCGGGAAAGTGGCATAATTATTGCTTATATATTAATATTGCTGAAGGTCAGAAAAATCGCGGCTCATTCTGCTTTAATTTGTTTTAATCAGGTTAAACATATATAATGATCAACGGTAGAGTTGTGTCCATGAGCATGAAAATTGGTATTCTTAATATAAAAACGTATCGGCTAAAATCCCCATCGTTTATATTGGGTTGTCCCTTATCAAGATATGTCCCCGGTTCTATTGTGCTACCCCATAATTTGACTACAAAAGTATACTTGTAACGAGAAGAAAAGAATAGAGGACTAAATTGACCCAAAAATTAGGCGGTTTGTCTAATGATGATTCAAGTAGGCAATGGTGTTTATTTGAATAAGCCAAACCTAGAGATAGCTAAAATCGATACTGAAGAACGCGGTTGGCGAGAATTAATAGCTCCCTACCGCAATTCCACTCCCTGGCGCAGTATCATCCAGCTTGTCAATACTGTAATACCGTTCTTCCTTACTTTCTACCTGCTGTATTTAAGTTTGAGTTATTCGTATTGGATTACCCTGGCTCTATCCCCCCTGGTGGCTGGTTTCCAGCTCCGGTTGTTTATTATCTTTCACGATTGCTGCCATATGTCTTTTTTCAAGTCCCAGAAGACCAACGCTGTTATAGGCTCGATCCTGGGGGTCTTTTGCTTCACACCTTATTATCACTGGCGGTTTTATCACGCTATCCATCACGCAACCACCGGAAATCTGACCAAACGCCTGGAAGGCGAAATAGTGCCTTTGACTATACAGAAGTACATGCAAACCAACGGGGATGTGTTGACTCTGACCGTGAAAGAGTATGTCCAACTTTCCAGCAAGCAACGCCTTATTTATCGTTTGTATCGTTGGTTCCTTTTGTTTGTATTTATTACACCTTTGTTAGTTTTCCTGGTAATGCACCGTTTAGCTAATTCCCAGGCCGATAAGCGAGCGCGTTACAGCGTTTATGGCACTAACCTGGCCCTGGCGGTTATAATTGTTGGATTGAGTTTCCTGATTGGTTTCCTTCCATTGGTGTTGATTACGGTTCCGGTGCTGGGTATGGCGGCTACGGTAGGTGTCTGGCTGTTTTATATTCAGCATCAATTTGAGGACACTTATTGGGAGGCTGTACCAGAATGGAACTATGTCGATGCGGCGATGCAAGGCAGTTCCTTCTACAAGTTACCATTAATCTTACAATGGTTTACCGGTAATATTGGGTATCATCATATTCATCATCTCAACCCACGTATACCTAATTACAATTTGCAGAAGTGCCACGAATCCAGCCAGTTTTTCGGTAAAACTAAAGCCCTCACTCTTACTACCGGTCTGAAAAGTATTTTCTTCCGGCTGTGGGATGAAGACGAGCGAAAAATGGTAGGTTTTGGGTCTAGCTGCGTAAAAGGGCTGCAAAAAAACGAGTTAGAAAGCAGACTTGTCTCTATCTCACAAGAGGAAAGTTCATAAACGCATCTAAACCATAGTGACCCGGTAAATACCTTTTACCGGGTCACTACCCCCTTGTTTCTAACGACTTCACTGACAATTATCCAGAATAAGTAAGCCTGTTTCGGGAAAGTCCGATAGTTCGCTGCTATCGGTTTTTTATTACGCAAAATTGCGTAAAACGGACCGAAGAATGGTACTGTATTCAATTTTTAGCAGCTTTAAGACTGGTGCTATTGCAAGAGTGCTTTTATAACAGGATGTTAGCCTGGTCACACAGAACTTTAAACCGGTACTGACCGGAACATGAGCAGCATCTTGCGCTGGTAGGATGAGAGTAAGCTTTTCGTTTACCGAAAGCCGCATTAAATCCCAAACCTACCGGTCTGGTCCAGCAATCAAATTTTCAGAAGCGTTGAAATTAAATAAAAAAGAAAAATAGGTAATGAAAATGAAAAATTATAGAAATCTCCTGGTAGTTGTTAGTCTTAACCTGGTCATGGTTTTCCTTATGACCGCCTGTGGTAACGTTTTTAGTCAGTCCGCCCAGAATCTTTCCGGCAGTAATTCCCCGGTGGCCGGTGGTAGTGGCTCCAGTACAGGCGGAGGTTCCACGACTTCGGAGAAAACTCTGAACGGTTGTGCGCTGGTAACAAAAGAAGACGTAAAACCTTATATGGAAGGCGACATAACCCAGGAATCTAACCGGGGCGAATGCACTTACCAGGACGCGGGTTTCCCCCCAACTATTTTGTTAGTCTCGGTAGATACCGGCGATGCGCAAGATTTCGCCATCCAGAAAAAGGTTTATGGCGGTCTGGGTGGAGCTTTCGCTTCGGCCACCGAAGGGCCGCTAGTCGGAGCGGGCGAGGTTGTGGGCATAAATGCCAACCCACAGGATGTGTCCGGCCTGGGTGACGAGGCTTTCTGGACCGGCGGTATTTTGATCACCCGAAAGGGTAACACAATTTTGACCGTGACTTTTCCGATTGGTTACGGACTTAGCAAGCCAAAGCTTGATATTTTGAAAGAGCTTACCCAGAAAGCGCTTGGCCGCTTGTAAAAGGCCACTGGTACTCTGGCGGACCTGGCCGAAAATAACAAGAACCAGGTGAAAGAGTAATCATTGGGATCTCGTTTTATAAAGAATTAGGGGTGAAGTTGCTGAATATTTAGAAATAGTCCTGAATCTCTAAACAAACCCCTTGACAGTCAAACGGATTGATGTATAATACATCCATCTAAGCAATTGGTTAAGTGACAGCTTAGAGGTAAAACTGCCTCTAGCAGAAGCTATTTTTAATTATTTCAGATGGCCGGATTAGACGGTTAAAGGAAGATGACGCGATGTTGATTTTACAGGTAGAACAACTACATACCAAGCAAAAGACGGGCCGTTCTTTGATGGCGTTCTCGACCGTTGCTGCGCCAGCCTGTTTCGCCGCGTCCTTGCTGCAAGAAGCTAAAAACCTGTCCCATCAAGCCCCCAAGCAGGGCTGGCACAGTCAGGCTGGGAAACAACTCAATATTTTTAATTATTGTGGTTATGCATTAGATATAGTCTCCCCAGGTGAGTCGTCTGCGGGTTCCCTACCTTATAAAAAAAGGTAGGTTCCCGGCAGCAAAATCCGTCAAAGGCGGCTCACCAGACAAAGGTGAGCCGCTTTTCTTTTATCCATAGCCGAATTAATTCAAAAGCTAAAATTTAAAGTACCTTGTGCCGGTGGTGTAATGGCAGCACCCCTGACTTCCACTCAGACGGTAGCGGTTCAAGTCCGCTCCGGCGCTTATTTGGGCTGCTAGTTTAACGGGAAAACAGCCGGTTTGCACCCAGCAGTTCAGGGTTCGACTCCCTGGTAGTCCATCTTAATAAAAAGCCGGGTTAGCTCAGTTGGTAGAGCAGCCGTTTTGTAAGCGGTAGGTCAGAGGTTCAAATCCGTCTACCTGGCATCAGATAAATTTAGTCAGGGGCAGTCTGGGCATATAGCTAAGCTGGTAAAGCACCTCTCTCATAAGGAGGCGATTCGGTAGTTCGAGTCTACCTGTGCCTATCAATTTCCGGGTAGTGTTTATAGCGGTAGGTGGCCGAGTGGTCGAAGGCGACAGTCTGCAAAACTGTCTGGCGAAAGCCGCATCGCTGGTTCAAATCCAGTCCTACCGTTCAAATTTCATTTTAGCGCAGCGAGGATGTGTGGCAGAGCGGCAAATGCACCTGTTTGTAAAGCAGAGGAGGTTTCTCTACGGGGGTTCGAGTCCCTCCACATCCATCAATTTAAGCTCGTGTCGGCTACCGGTCAGGCCACCAGTTTTTCACACTGGCAGAACGAGTTCGACTCTCGTCACGAGTATTTTAGCCCCGCATCGTTTAGTGGGAGGACACCTGTCTGTCGAGCAGGTTGCCGGAGTTCGATTCTCCGTGTGGGGGCCATAAAAATAATATTCAGGCTTAATCCAATTGGTAGAGACGTTAGTTTCTGAAACTAAAAGTCCTGGTTCAAGTCCAGGAGCCTGAACCAGCTAGTTAATATTCGGGTATGGTCTAAGGGTAGTGACACCGCGCTTTGAACGCGGAAGTCGAGGTTCAAATCCTTGTACCCGAACCAGTTTTTAGTGAGAAATCAGGGTGTAGCGTAGCGGCAGCGCCCCCGGCCTGGGACCGGGTAGCAGAGGTTCGAATCCTCTCGCCTTGACCAACCCTTATGGTGTTCGTAGCTCAACGGTAGAGCGCCAGGTTGTGACCCTGGAGGAATGAGTTCAACTCTCATGGGATACCCTTGCATGTCGAAGAAGCTCAGGTGGGAGAGCGTCCGGTTGAAGCCCGGAAGGTTGCCGGTTCGACACCGGCCTTCGACACCAAAACGCGGTAGTGGCTCAGTGGTACAGCGCCTCGTTGCCAACGAGGACAGCGCCGGTTCGATTCCGGCTTACCGCACCATTTCGAACGGCCTCTAGCATAGCGGAAGTGCGCCAGCCTTATAAGCTGGTGAGGTTGGTTCAACTCCAACGGGGCCGACCATCTAAGGGCATGTAGCTCAACGGATTAGAGCAGATACATGCGAGTCATCCGGTCGCCGGTTTAAATCCGGCCATGCCCTTCTTTATCTTAACGGCTTACAAAAGGTGCGCCTGGCGCAATTGGGAGCGCAAGTGACTCTTGATCACCGGGTTACAGGTTCAAATCCTGTGGCGCACACCATTTTCAAGCCTGGGTCTGTGGCCCAACGGATAAGGCAGCACGCTTCGAACGTGATGATTGCGGGTTCGACTCCTGCCGGACCCATTTTTATCAAAATGATAAAAGCATTAGTAAGTAAGGAGGTATGAGCGACAAAAATTCATAGGGCCGTGGCGTAAGGGTAGCGTAACAGTTTCCAAGTCTGTGGGTCAGGGTTCGAATCCTTGCGGCCTTGTCAAGAATAGAGGGGTGGTAAGCGAACGGCAAGCAAGCTGTTTGGAAAACAGTGGCCCGGTTCGCCGGGTTGAGGGTTCGAGTCCCTTGCCGCCCGCCAGATAAAAAATTAAGGGCCGGTGTCAGAGCGGCGATTGTGTCTGTTTGCTAAACAGATGTGGCCTAAAAACCACCGGGGGTTCGAATCCCTCCCGGCCCGCTCATTTAAAACCTGATATTGGGGTCTGTAGCTCAGTTGGATAGAGCAGTAGTTTTCTAAACTAAATGCGCGGGTTCAAGTCCTGCCAGACCCATTGAGCTTTTTAAAGGCTGGATACAGCAACAAACTGATTGGAAGCAATGTGCAATTAGCAATAACTGCCTTGCTCAGTGGGGCCGCAAGGCTCACCAGCCTGTGAGAAGTTCAAATATGCGTTGAAGGGAGCAGGTTCGAATCCTGTAAAAACAATGCTTTTTAAGGGTTGGTTACAGCAAAAATAAAAACAAACACTTTTAATGTTTATAAAGGGCCGCAAGGCTCACCAACCTGTAAAAGCGCCAACCGGTTAGGCCGGAAGCTGAAGAATCCGTACAGCCAAATCCCCAACTTTCTCTACCAAAGAAAACTAAAAGGGATTCTGCGCTTTCGATCCGACCAAAAAAGTAAATAAAGGCTCCATACAGCAAATTAAATGGCATAACCTTCGACGGGCAGAAGGAGCCTGTGATACCAGCCGCCGGTAAGCGGGGTAAAACCTGATTACCGGCAGCCTGAAAGAGATGTGAAATGACAATAAAGAACAAGGTTTCTCGATTAATCGAAGTATTGAAGAAAAACCCGGTCGGATACACCGAAAACGGCGCATTTACCAATCTTTCCACCAAAGACGCGGTAGTAGACCTCTTTTTCGTGGCCGGGGCTACTCGCGCTCGGACTGAGGAACAAATTTTGACCCAGGTAAAGGCTGCTTACACCGTGGACCCCAACCTGACTTTGAAGTTGCTTTTCTGGGCGCGAGATGTCTTGCAGGGGGCCGGTGAACGCCGTTTCTTCCAGGTAGCTTTCAAGGGTCTGGCTCAGGAACATGGCGAAGCGCTGGCCCCGCTGGTTAAACTTGTGCCGGAATATGGCCGTTGGGATGATTTGGTGACCCTGTTCAATACTCCATTGGAAGGACAGGCCGTTGCCGCTATCCGGCAGGGTCTGGAAGCTAAAAACGGTCTGGCGGCCAAGTGGCTGCCCCGCCAGGGAGCCGAAGCGATTAAGATTCGCAAGGCAATGGGCCTGGACGAGCCAAAAGCTTTCCGGCGCTTGCTGGTTGAGCTTTCCAAAACGGTCGAACAGCAGATGTGCGCGAAGCAGTGGGAAGATGTGAACTACAACCACGTGCCTTCTATCGCGGCCAAGAAATACCGCAAGGCTTTCTTGAAGCACGACGAGGCCCGTTACAAAGATTACATCCTCGACCTGGCGACTCGGCCCGACAGCGGTGCGAAGGTCAACGCGAAAGCGATCTTTCCCCATGACGTGGTTAAGGCGGTTTTGCAGGAAAACAACCGTACCGAGGAAGTAACTTTATTGGATACTCAGTGGAAAAGCTTGCCCGATTTTCTGACCGCTGCAAACGGGAAATCCCGGCGTATCTTGCCGGTCTGTGACGTGTCTGGCTCGATGTACGCAGCAAACCTGACACCGCGCCCGTTGGAGGTTTGTATATCTCTGGGTATTTACGTGGCCGAACGTAATGTCGGTATTTTCAAGGATAATTTCGTTACCTTCTCCAACACGCCCGCGCTGGTGGAGTTGAAGGGCGTGAATATCCGGGAAAAGGTTAAAAACCTTAGCACAGCCGACTGGGCCATGAACACCGACTTGAACAAGGTTTTCAAAATGATTCTGCGCCAGGCTAACAGCTACGATGTGCCAGCCGATGAGATGCCGGAAATTATCTTGATTATGTCGGACATGGAATTTGACGCGGCGGCAGGTAGCAAAACGCCGTTTGAAGAAATCCAGGCCGACTACAAGAAGGCCGGTTACGCAATGCCAAAGGTAGTTTTCTGGAACCTGGCGGCTCGCAGCAAGGACGGAAATTACCCGGTAATTAAGACCGCGCCGCATACCGCGCTCATCAGTGGGTTCAGCCCATCCATTCTCAAGCCGTTACTGGCCGGGGACATCCCTAGCCCGCTCGGCGTGATGTTAGAGGTGTTGAACTCCGAGCGCTACAGCCGGGTCCGGCTTGATTAAACCTGAACTATGAGGCAGGTATAAAACCCTGCTTCGTAGTTCCAACTAAAAATGCGAGTGTGGCGGAATGGGATACGCAGCACGCTTAGAACGTGTGGCCGCAAGCATGGAGGTTCGAATCCTCTCACTCGTACCATATTTTACCGGGGTGGCGAAACTGGAAAACGCGCCGTTCTCAAAAAGCGGAGCCTTCAGGCGTGAGGGTTCGACTCCCTTCCCCGGTACTGGCCTGCGCTAGTGATGCAACCGGTAGACATGACAAGCTTAAACCTTGTTTGATAGGAGTTCAAATCTCCTCTAGCGCACCAACTTTTAATTTTGGGATGTGGTCGAATGGTAAGACACCTGCCTGTTAAGCAGTTCTATGTTGGTTCAAATCCAACCATCCCAGCCAATATTTTAGTTATTTACCGTTGGTTTCTTGTGTTTTCGCGTGGACGAGGCTGACTGGGT
>JAYSYV010000043.1:0-2554 GCA_043727245.1 Chloroflexota bacterium
ATGTTGTCTCCCGATATAAGGATCATTACAGGCTCTGTATACCGGAAGCTTATATTACCAGGGTTTGTTTCATGCCTGCGCCACTAAAGAAGTTACATGAACGGGAAGCCGAAGTTTTTCATAATCTGTTGAGCCGACTGGTTTGTAAAAAGGCGGATACAAATTCTATAAGAAATGAAATACTGTTTATTGAAGCTTTCCAAAAGTACAAGCATCTTTATCCTAAAACCTTTAACATACGTGAATTTATAATTCAGAGAAAAGCCAACTCATGGGCTTTATCCACCCAGAAAATTGAAAAATACCACTCAACCACTCTCCCTACAGTAGAACTGATAAACAAAAAGGTGCAACAACTGGAGTCTCGTTTTAAGGAATTCCAGAAACTCCCCTGTTACGTGGAAATGTTTGATGTGCTTTCCACTTATGTAAAAAAAGCAATTCCTGATGCCGCTAATATTGCGGGGACTTCCTGGATATGTGAAAATCAGCCTGTTTCAAGTGCGGCCCAGGAAGTTTACTATTCAAAATTTTACTTAAATAACCAGCTTATTCTAACAGCTTCTACCTGGAAGGGTCAGCCTCGCTTTTCATTTATCCTGGATAAATCCGCGATAGGGAAAAGGGTTATAGCCAGGTTAATTCCAGGTAAGAAAGGAAAGAATGGTTTTACCACCGACCATGCGATAAAAACACCGGCGAAAGGACCTATCTGGTTAAATATATTGAATGCTAAAACTGCTTTGTCTATGTTACAAGACGGCAGTCTTGCCAACTTGTTATACCTCTCAAACGAAATTTACCTTAAACAGACTAGTTCCGGTTTGCATCCCAGTCATGACCAAGAACTGGCAGCACTCTTAACTAATTGAAATGTCTGCTGAATATAAGGGGTCCAAAGCCTGGCTTGTATATTACTCCAGAAGACTTATCCAAAGGGTACTCCCCGTTCCCTGGCCCACTTTATTTGGAATAGCAGGCAAAATGAATATAGTTAGAGTTTGCCCTTACCGGCAACCAATCTCTCCTGCCCGGTAGATAAGATCCCAAACCGCAGTACCGGCAACAGTCAATTCACCAACCCCTAGCGTTTCTTGAGCAGATGACTTTGCCGCCCCGCCTTGCCAGTACAGCCTGATCAAAGGCTCCCAGACCAAAAATCTACCGGCTGCCAGGCCAGGACTTCTACGTCCAAACAAAAACCAATGTTTCCTGCTTCAATTCTGAAGGGGACGCTCAGGCCGCAGGGTTCCGCAAAGTAGAACATTGATAAGAGAGGATTTAAAATCCACCTGATAATTGTGCCAGTTATCTGGGATATCCAACCATTTGATTATTTGTAACTGTGGGGGAACTAACTTTCTAAGTGCCCGGGCCGGATTATAACTATTTAGCCGGTAAATCAGCCGGAGTCAGCCTGGAATAATCAATAGTTTACTTCTTATGAGGAGCCGTATAAATTGACTGAAATTAATAGAATCAAAACTACACTTCCTGGAACCCTGTCTGATAAGGGCAGTCTTAAGCGCGTTTCGCCTACTGATATTTCTCAATTTATCCGGCTTGACCAGTGCCAGCGCTACCTGGCTTTACGCCTCAAAGAAAGGCGGGAGGGTTTACGCTTTGTCTACGATTAAGGGGTAACTCCCCAGGCTATTCCTCCCCTGCTCACTCGCTCCGGAGCCGACTTTGAGAAGGAAGTCGAGACAGCCGTCCAGGCCAATTTCCCGGTCATAAACCTGGTCCAGGGCAGCAAGTTCAATACCAGACGCGACTTTGATAATCAAAAGGTAATCCAAAAAGCCCTGGCCCTGGTGTCTGGAGGGGTTCTGTGCCTGTTTCAGGCCCACCTGGAAGTTTTAGTAGAAGACTGGCAGATTCGCGGGGATGCCGATATCGTTCGATTGGAACGGGATAGCGAAGGGAAACTCTGGGTGATGGTGGTGGACATGAAAAGTTCTACCAGCGCCAAGGTTGAACACCGCTTGCAGGTGGCTTTTTACCGTTTGATGCTTGAAAATCTCTTTGAAGAACAAGGGTTAAGCGTTGCCGGGGTGACTACGGCCATTCTGTACAAGGGAGTTGATGGCAGCCTGGTCGAAGGTTTAACTAACGAAGAGCTCCGCCTCATGCAGGAGCAGCGAGAAGCCGCTCAAATCTATTTTGGTATGAGTACCGGCTACCTGGAAATTATCAAAGACCAGGAAGCCTACCTGGAAGCGGTACACGATCTGGTAACCAGCCCTGAATCACTGGCCATAAAGGTGTCACAGGCTCCGGTTGAAGACGCGCCTTACCATCTTAACTATAAATGCGACAGCTGCCTTTATAACGAGTACTGCATGAAAACCAGCGCCGAGGGTGACGACATCTCCCTGCTCCCGCATTTGAATCCCCTGGATAAAGAAGCCCTGAAGCGAAATGGCCTGACCACCGCCAGAGAGTTAGCCCATCTAAAGGATTGGAACCCCCAGGAAAAAACCTTGCTACCGGCGGCCGGTAAAAAGGAGCTGAGCCGGAAACTGGCGGCTACCTGGCCGGTGGGGCCGCGCAT
>JAYSYV010000044.1:0-7852 GCA_043727245.1 Chloroflexota bacterium
TTTAGTACTCTACACAGATTAGCACGCTTTTTCTACTTTTAAATCTTTATAAATCGAGGGGAAATGACGACAAAAGCACTTTTATAGAGGTAGTACAGCGAGATGCCGCCGCTTTTGCGGCAGTTATTTGCGCTCATTCCACGCCGCCTTTTCTGCCCGTTCCAACATAAACTTCCCCGCTTTCAATTTCTACGCTAATTCGGCCTGAAGTCGCTTTAAATCAACCGGAATCCCGGCCACTACCAAAATGACTTCATCGGCCCGGCTCGCGAATCGCTGGTTAAGCCGCCCTAACAGGTCGCGGTAAACCCGGCCCAGTGGGTAAGGCGGAACCAGGCTCATGCCGACTTCGTTAGAAACCAGCACCAGCCCCACACCTCGTTCTTGCAGACCAACCAGCAAATTATCCAGTTCCGCGCCTATTTCGCGTTCGAGCGCCAGGTAGTCAATGACTTTCTCGGTTTTATCCTTGTCTGACCCTTGTTCCGGCTTTGGGGGCGGCTCTACTGGTAGTTCTACTGGTAGTTCTTCTTCAAAAATCTCGGTCGAGGCCAGTAGGCCCGGCTCCATGAGCGCAATCAACCGGTTAGCGGTCCAGACCGTCAGGCAATCCAGCAACACCAGCTTTTCCCCTTGCAAGTTCGCCAGAATTGCGTCAGTCAGCTTATAGGGCGCTTCCAGGGTACGCCAGCCAGCCGGACGGCTGGCCCGGTGCAGCGTTACCCGTTCGCGCATCTCGGCATCGTAGGGTAGCAGAGTCGCCACGTACAACACGCCCCCGGCATCTCCAGCCCTGGTCGCGGCTAATTTCTCGGCCAGGGTACTTTTGCCGCTCCTGGCCCCTCCCAGAATCAGGGTTATTTTCTTCGCCGTTTCTTGCATAATATTTATTCTGGTTTAAGCTTATAGGTGAACTTTATAAGGGTAATAAATTCAAAGTTTGCTGAAAAGCTGGTTACTGGCTACTGGCTTCTTCCTCTATATGCGCTATATCGTTGAAAAGCGAAAGAATGGCCCCTTTGGGGTAGAGGTCCAGGATAGTTACCGAACAGGTATCCACCCGCCACTGCCAGAGCCGGTCCAGGGCCATACCCATCAACTGGCAGAGCATCACGCTGATAATTCCCCCATGCAGCACCAGCAAAATAGTTGCCTCCGGGGAAGGCACTTCTTCCTGGATTTGAGCAATAGCCTGCTCAATTCGCCGGGCTACTCCCAGCAGATTTTCACCACCGGGCGGAGCGACATTGGCCCGGTCGGCCAGCCATGCGGTCGCTTCTTCAGGGAAGCGTGTATTGATTTCCTCCCACATAAGCCCCTCAAATTGCCCACCGCTAATTTCGCGCAGCAGCGGAACCGGGCGTGGAGGCTGACCGTAGGAATGGCCTTCCAGGACGATTTCGGCAGTTTTGGCGGCCCTTTGAAGGTCGCTGCAATAAACCGCATCTAGCTGGACCGCCGCCAGGCGTTTATTTAGAAAGTGGGCCTGGGCCAGCCCGGTTTTGTTAAGCGGAATATCAATCCGGCCCTGATAGCGCTTTTGAGCATTGTAATCGGTCAGGCCGTGCCGGGCCAGGATTAAACGAGCCATAAATCCCTTCTATCTAAAAATTTATCGAAAAATCAAAACTTGCCAGCCAACCGGCCCCGGCCCCGATAAAAAGCCAGGTGGCCGTTTCCGTTATCTCGACGATAGCCCCGTAACTGTCCCCGGTCAGACCCGCCGGTAGTTTGCTCATTATCCAGCGTCCGACCAGCCAGGTTATCACAAAAATGAAAGCTACCAATACCAGGCCGGGCCATCCCAGCAAAGCATAGGCTATCACTGCCACAAAGACTGCAGCCAGTAGCAATTCAGGCGGATGCATGTAGCGTTTATATAGCAGACCTAGCCCGCTTTCCCGGCCATAAGGAAACATGAGTACCCCACAGAGCAAAGCCCAACGGCCCAGAAGCGGGGCCAGGAGCAGGGCCGGTAACATCAGGCTACCTGGGACTAGAGACAGCCCGGCGTATTTCAGGGCTAACAGGCAAAAGCCACCCGCTACTCCAAAACTACCCACCCGGCTATCTCGCATTATTTCCAGGCGCTTCTCAGTCGTGTGGTAGCCGAACAAACCGTCACAGCTATCCAGAAATCCGTCAAAATGAAGCGCTCCGGTCAGGGCCAGCAAAGCGATTACCAGCAGCAAGGCTACCAGGGAAGGCGGCAGAAATAATATAAGAAGCCCATAAATCAGGCTTAAAATCAGGCCCAGCAGCAGCCCGACCAGCGGGAAATAGCGGCCTCCTCGTGCCAGATCGTCGGCCTCTACCGGCTTGCGTAGGCGCACCGGCAGGGTAGTCATGAATGTGAGGGCAGCCAAAAAAGTGAACAAAAGTAATCTCACTTTAAGGTGGGTAGTTCCACAAAAACCTCCCCGGCTTCAACAACCACCGGGTAAGTATTCAGCCTTTCATAGATGCCGCTGTCTTCCAAGCCGGATAGACAACCGTTACGGACATCAAAGGGCCAGAAGTGCATCGGACATTCCAGGATATGACCTTCCAGGGGACCATAGACCATCCACCCCCCGGCGTGAGGACAGGTATTCGATACCGCGAAAAATTGGCCTTGTACGTTCACGACCAGAATATTTTCCAGCTCATCCGGCAAGAAAGTTTTGCTGCCAGGCGGCATTTTTTCTATTCGTCCGGCTCGGACCAGCCGGGTTTTGGCGGTGATGGGATTGGTCACTCTACTTCAAACAATTCGCTCAGGTAAAATTTTGATGGTCTGCTCTCGTTGGAGTTGTTTTTTGGCCGCTCCTGGCTAATTAAAGCAAACTCATTTGCAGCCTCGCCTACTTCCAGCGGAACCGGAAAGGGCATAGCCAGTGACATGGTGCGCTGGATAATTTTATCCAGTTCGCCGCGTTCCAACCAGATACCCCGGCAGTGGACGCAGTAATCAATTTTTACGCCTTGCCTTTGAGTATCTTTCATTTTCAACCGGCAGTTGGGACACTCCATTAGAATACCTCCCGCTCAATAGCCGCTCCTTGCCGCATCGTACGTATAATATTACCACAGGCGCGACTTTAAGCTAAGAAACTACTGGACCTGATACCAGACAACCGTATCCGCGCCGTCTTTTTCTTCGATGCGTGTCACCTTAATTGCCCCGACTTCGCCGGTATGGCCCAGAATCGTGCCGCCATCAGCGACCGCACCTATGGTCGCCAGGGTTAGCTTGCGGAGAGGTTTGCCGGTAGGAAGGCCTGGTTGCAGGTAAATGGCCTCTTTTTCCAGTTGTTCCAGGCTGGTAAATTCCCAGCTAAATTCCAGATTTTCGGCGATAAGCCGGTTGGTTTCCGCTTCCACCGCCGCCGGGTCCAGGGCCGGTGTAACCGTCCCGGCATATTGCACGAAAGGTTTCTTGCCGTGGTCGGCTTTGGATGGGGCGAGGGGTTGCGGCGAAACGCCCAGGCGATAGAGGGCATAATCTATCAGGTGTCCGGCGGTATGGACCCGCATATTCTGAAAGCGCCGGGCCCAATCAATCGCGCCCTGTACTGCCACACCGGTGGCCGGAGGTTGAGGCGTTTCCAGGTAGTGCCAGATGTCGCCCTCTTTAAGCATTACCTGGTAGACTTTAGCCCCGGACCCCTCCCATTCCAGGCGGCCCTGGTCGGTCGGTTGCCCGCCGCCCATCGGGTAAAAGACCGTCTGGTCCAGACGGACTCGCCAGCGGTTTGGTCCTTCCGGCAATACTTCCAATACTTCGGCCTGAACCTCCCGGAGGTAGGGGTCGGTCAGATAAAGCGGCTTTGTCTCCAAAACTATACTCCCTTAATTTCTACACCTTCGTTAAGTTAATACCACTACTGCCGTGAACTGCCCGTAGTTATCGCGCTGGTCTGGCGGAGTGGCCCGGTAGGAAAAGAATTGGTTGTGCTGGCAAAGGGTACAGACCTGGCTTTGCTCAATATGGTCCGGTTTCAGGCCCGCTTCCAGCAAGGTGAGGTTGATGGCCTGCCACAGGTCAAAATGGAACGACTGGTCCGGCTGTTTTAGGAGTAGTCCGGCGGCCTGTTCCGGCCCAAAAGCCCGGTGTACCTCACTCAACACCGGCTCCGCAACCTGATAACAGCATGGCCCAATGCTCGGCCCGATACCGGCCAGAATGTCGCTTGGGTCAGAGCCGTATTCCGTTACCATCCGGCGCACTCCTTCCAACCCAATTTTGCCCACCGTGCCGCGCCAGCCACTATGCAGCGTCCCGGCGACTTTGCGAACTGGGTCGTACAGCAGGATGGCCGGACAATCAGCATGAATAGTCATCAGCGGAATACCGGGGCGGTTTGTTACCAGGCCGTCACAATCGGGCAGCGGGTTGTCCCAGTTCAAATGCGCCCCGTAAGCTTCCTCGCCCACTGTTCGGACATTGGCAGTGTGCTTCTGGTGGACCCCGACCAGGTTTGGCTGCACCCGGCTGTAATCCAGCCCGATAGCTGCCAGCAATTCGCTCCGCCGCCCGTAAACCACTTTGCGCTGGATGTAAATACCTCGGCCCGCCAGGCGGTAATCGTCCCGCGCTTCGGGCTGGACCTCCGGCAGCAAAGGCCGTCCCGGTGCGTAACGGGTACTGACCGCGTGGGCCAGGCCAGGCGCGTTTTTAAGATTATGAAATTGAAAGATAGGCAGTTCTAATGGGTTATCGGAATAAATAGGCATTTTGATTGTAAGAGTTATACCTCTCAGAATAGAATTATTCTGGATATAGAAATTAATCTAATAATTACCGTATTTACATATGCAAGTGTATTTTACCTTTTCCGGGGTAGCCCTGGCAAATACCCTCAATTCCGCTAATCTTAAAAGTCACAAGCCCGAATAGCGAATTAGAGAACAATTATAGTTTTAATACAAATGCAGCATAATTTTAATGTTGACTTAATGCTGGAGCTTTAATATAATTAAGGTATATGGTAAATTCGGTTTATCTCTTTGCAAAGTACTTGCTATTGTAACTGAACTTTACCATCAGTTCTACCATGCACCTTTGTCGGTAATTTCCCACAATTTAAGAAAGGTTAGTAGCCTAAATGACTAAGCGTTTGTCTTTTCTATTTATTTTTGCCTTGCTTCTCTCCCTGGTTCTGGTAGCCTGTGGTGATGAAACGGCCCTGGTACCAGCATATTCCGGCGCTAACTCGGTTACTGTCCCGGAGATTGTCAAAACCCAGTTCGCTGCCAGTGTCAATCAATTCAACAACGGCACGGTTGAAGCTTACAAGACCACCGATGATATTGCCAAAGTCAAGAGTGGCTTTGAAAGTAATTTCAAAAGCGGTGGTTGGGAAGACAAGACTAGCACCTACGCCGGAGGCACTGATTTAAAGCCTTTGCAAGACGCGGGTATGTTTATTATCGCCTACCAGAAGGGTAATAAAGCAGCCGTTATCTTTGGTGTGCCAAACGCAATGTCCGCTCCGATGGGCTTTACCAGCCTGAACGCGAACGAGAATGTTTATATGGTAATTAGCGGTAACGGTAAGTAATTTACTTATTTTTGCAGTTATACCGGAAAGAGGCGGCTTTTGGGGCCGTCTTTTTTATACATTGCTTCTTGCTTAAAACTGCTTAATTGTTATAATTTGAGCTAATAATATGATTTACAACCTTCATGATACGCGCACCGGCCAGAAAGTAGCCGAACTTGAATTAGTTCCCGGCAATCCGCCGGTCCTGCACTGTAGCCAACCCCAGACTCGCGCCGAGTTGGAGCGTTTTATTGGCCGTGACCTGCTTACTGTTGACGACCCTGACGCATTTGGGGACCCGGTAGACGAAGGAGCCATGTGTTATCTCGGTCAACGGACCATCACACCCACCGACCCGGCCTATGTGACTGTTTTGACCCGCCAGCTTCCCCTCATGACCTATTATGAGTTGAAACTCCCATAATATAGGAAAAATTTACCAGTGAATTATTAGAAGGTGATAGTACAATTGACCTATTAGCATTCGACTGGCAGAGCCGCCTGGAGATACCAATCTAGTAATAGTGTGCTATAGTAAGCTCAATCAGGCCACCTTTCTTTCGAGTTTCCGAGGTCGCAATTGAACCAACAAGAGCAACAGCTTTTTTTACTAAATACCTTCCGCGAGGAGATTGACGGGCATACCGTAAATTTGACTCGCGAACTGGTGGAGTTGGAAGAAGCCGGGGCCACCCCAGAACAGGCCGAAAGAATCCGTGAAATAATGCGGCTGCTTCACACCGTTAAAGGGGCGGCCCGCATGATGGGCTTTAACCCTATCTCGAAAGTGGCTCATTTAATGGAAGAATTGGTCGCGGCCTACCGCGATACCGCCCTACCGGTCGAGATTCCACGGGCCATCATTGATATTTTGTTTGAAGGGGTGGATGTCATCAGTGAGCTTGCCCGCGAAGCTACGCACCCCAACGGCAACGGCGAAACCAGCATTTTCACCTCGCCGGAGGTCGTCCAGGCTCTGGTTGAAAAAATGGCTTTTATGGCTGGACAGCCTGAATTAGCCCTTGAAACACCTCCAAACTCGCCATCACGCCAGGCTAACGGCCCGGACCGGGTAAAAGACCTTACAATTCCTGTTAAGTCGCAAAACGGTAACAGCAAAATCCCCACTGAAATTATTTCTATTTCCACCCCTTCTTTGGCAAGACCTGAGGCGCTAGCCGAACAGCGGCCAGGCGAGGAAACTATTCGGGTCCGCCTCGATAAACTGGATAACCTGATTAACATGGCCGGAGAGCTGGTAATCAACAAACAGCAAAACGAAGCTCACCTGGAAGCCATGCAAGAGTTGCTGCGCCAGGACCGCGCCCGCAACCAGATCGGCCTGGAACTGCGCGACTTTATCATTGATCGTACCCCGCTGGAAGAACGCAACCGCTTACTCGGCATAACCGAACTTTTCTCCTTTGAGCAGGAAGCTATACCCGGTCTGGTTGAACTAGCCTCAGCGACCCGTTCGGCCAGCAGACCGGCTTTTTCTCGTCAGGAAGAATTGTTCAATCGGAACGGTCACGGTGACGAAGTTTTCGGGCTGGGTGCGAGAGATTTGAAGACCGTCTTTAACAAGATTGAAGAAATGATTAGCTGGAATACTCGGCTAGAGCAGCAACTCAGTTTGATGGTCCGCGAGCGCAAAAATTATAATCTGCGCTTTAGCGCCGCCGCTGATGAACTGCGCCAGAGTATGCTGGGCATTCGGATGCTGCCGTTGGATACTATTTTTGGCCGTTTTGCCCGCCCCATCCGCGACCTTGCTTACGAGCGGGGCAAAGAAGTTAAACTGGTCTTGAGTGGCGGCTCTATTGAGGTGGACAAGCGTATTCTGGAGCAAATCGCCGACCCCTTGATTCACTTGCTGCGTAACTCGATTGACCACGGCCTGGAAATGCCCCAGGACCGCCTGGCTGCCGGTAAGCCAGCCGAAGGCACGCTTAAACTGGCGGCTTCTCAGAAAGGCAACCAGGTTCTTATCGAAATCAGCGATGATGGGCAGGGTATAGACCCGGAGGCCTTGCGTAGAGCGGCAGTAGCTAAAGGCATATTGAGTCCGGCCAGCGCGGCGACCCTGACCGATGAAGCTGCCCTGGACCTGATTTATCGCAACGGCTTCAGTACCCGATCCAGTGCCGACGATATTTCAGGGCGCGGCGTTGGCATGGATCTGGTTCAACACAATGTCAAACGTTTGAACGGTCGGATTTTTATCAAAACCAATCCCGGCCAGGGAACTACCTTTCAAATAGAAATACCCCTGACCCTGGCGACGATTGATGCCCTGATTGTGGAGGTAAGCGGCCAGCTTTTCGCTT
>JAYSYV010000045.1:0-2550 GCA_043727245.1 Chloroflexota bacterium
TCAAACCCTGGGCGCGGGAGTGGTGGAATGGCAGACACGGCAGACTTAAAATCTGCTGGCCGCAAGGTCGTGAGGGTTCGAGTCCCTCCTTCCGCATAAGGAAATAGTGGTTAAATGTGGCTTCGTTAAGAGGTCATTTTTTATTGCAAAAATATTGGGGATAATATATTTATGTTCATAAAATCACTTTTATGATGAATTAGTTATCGTGTGAAAAGATAAATATAGCCAGTGCTTTATTTTTCGCTACCTAATTAAATGTTTGTAAGAAAACTTTCAAATTTTTTTTAGAATACTCATTTTTTACTCGCCTCAACTATGACTCTTCACCAAAATAATCTTGGTCAACCTTTTTTACAATATAAGTTTCTATTTCATTTACCCCAATATTATAATCTATCATGAATTGTCCCAGTTGATTACCATCAATTAATACAATTCTCTTTTCAATTCTATTTACATAATCCTTGGCATCTTGTGAAAATTGAGAAGTAGTAATTAATACACCCTTTCTTGCTCTATTTCCCTCTAAACTACCAGCAAAAGCCTGAACTATAGGTCTCCCAACCGTTCCTTCCCACTTTTTAGCTTGAATATAAACAGCATCTAGCCCAAGTTTATCTTCTTTAATGATGCCATCTATACCGCCATCACCACTTTGGCCTACTGCTTGACCCGCATCTTTTTGTGAACCACCATAACCCATAGCAACCAATAGATCAACAACAAGCTGTTCGAAAAATCTAGGTGTACAGCTTTTGACACGTTCTATTAATTCAGCTGCAAGTTCACCTCTTAAAGTTTGATAACTATTTTCTAAAATCTCTCTTGGAGTTTCTTTTGCTTCAATAATTATTGTATCGACTTTTTTATCCTCTGGTTGAATTTGATTACTTGTGATTTCAAATTGCATAAATTCAGGGTATCTTCTCAATAAAGGAACATTAATTTTCGTAGGATTTTCCTTTAATAGTTTTAAACCTCTCTCTGTAATGTGGACATAGCCTCTAGCATTACTGCCTAGTAATAATGCCTTCTTCAAATATGTAGCAGCCCAATTTAACCTATCATAGAAAATTCTTTTTTTACCATTTGGGTATAGTTCTGTTCTTTCTTCTACTGTTAAATGGCAATAATCTGCAACAACTTCAATAATATCGCTTAGTTTATGGTCATTCCTATCTGAAACGCATTTTAATAAAGGCAGCATACAGCTTTGATAATCAGGAATTGCCATAAAAACCTCTTTGTTGATTCTATATTTAAATTTATATGCAGAGAAAGTAGGTGAAGCATTAAAATATTACCTTATCACTTCGTTTTTAGCAATAAATAAGGTAATTTATTGCTGCCCACTGGAATTATGGTAAAAGCCGCTTTTTGAGGTATAATTCCTTCGCTATACTGCCAAGCAAGGGTAACTTTGAACTCACAACTGAGCGAGTAATATAAATAAGGGAGCGTGGAGTGGTTCGTAGCCTGGAATCCGGGGATAAATGCTAAGAAAGGTCTTGAATAAAGAGGTTTTTAATAAGCCGCAAGCTTTTTATGGCCTGGTCTTTCTTTTTTTTCTGGTTCTCAGTGTAGTCTATACTTGGCCGGTGGTGCTGGACTTCCAGCGGACTATACCGGGCTTTTTCCCTTCCGACCAGGACCAGAATATCTGGTCGCTCTGGTGGTTCAAGCGGGCCTTGCTCGACCTTCACATCAATCCCTATAACACGCCCTATCTCTATTATCCCTACGGAACCAACCTTTATTTACACTCGCTGGACCCCCTGAACGGCTTGCTGGCCCTGCCGTGGAGCGTGCTGGCTGGGCCGGTAGCGGCTTTTAATGCTACGGTCCTGCTGGGCTTGACCCTTACCGGCGTGGCGGCAACCGCTTTGGGCCACCTGGTTTCGGGCAATCGCTGGGCCGGACTGGTGGCGGGCTATATCATTAGCTTCGGGCAGATTCATTTCTCTTTCGTCAACCTGGGACAGCTTGAGTTTATCAACCTGTGGCCTTTGCTGCTCTATTTGATTTGCCTGGTGAAACTCACCGGGCCTCAAACCGACTTGCCTGCTTTCGGTCTATTCACAACTGCTAAAAAATGGTGGATTGCCGGGACCGTGGCCGCTCTACTGGTGGCTGTCCTGGTCACACTGTATTACGCGGCTTATGCGGCCCTGTTGACCGCCTTGTACGTGCTATTCAGGGGCTTGCAGGAACGGAAGGCTCTCTGGTGGCGCAATACCATCGTCTGGCTGGGACTGGCCTGGGCTATTTTCGCGGCCTTGTTCAGTTATCAAGGCTGGCGTATCTGGCAGACCCTTCAACTCAGCGGCGCGAAAATAGACGCTACCCCGAACGTGATAGTAAACGAGTCAGTTACGGTTCACGGCTATTTCAGCGAATTTGACGGCAATGTCCTGCTGGGCGGTTTGCTGGGCATCAGCCGGAACGTGCCACTCAACATAGTGCATTATATGGGGCTGGGGTTGCTGGTTCTGGCCGGGTTGGGCTTCTTTCTGGGCGGGTGGAGTAATCGGACGGGCTGGCGGGGCA
>JAYSYV010000046.1:0-2548 GCA_043727245.1 Chloroflexota bacterium
CCGTCGCCGGAATTGTCGGTTTGAGCGTATTATTTACAACTGGCGTGACCGTAGCCGCTACCGGAGAGTCGCCTGGGGCCGCAACACTGGTTACATTAGCGGCAATAGCTTCGCTGGTAGTGGTTGGCAGTTGTAAAATTGGGTCATCGCTACCACAGGCTGCCAGCAAAAATGCCAGCAACA
The DNA here is from genome assembly GCA_043727245.1 of Chloroflexota bacterium. Lineage (GTDB taxonomy): Bacteria > Chloroflexota > Chloroflexia > Chloroheliales > Chloroheliaceae > 54-19. The sequence continues at coordinate 184 of JAYSYV010000046.1, forward strand.
ACCCGACTATCCATAGCCCTATGAGCCTGACCATTCTTTTTAGCGCCCGGTTTCCAGCCTGGGTCATAGTGAACCTTAACCTTCCAGATTCGTGACCTACCTCAACAAGCCTATTATCCGGTATAGGCTGCTGTGAATCAACCAAATTCAGATTAATGTTCTATTGGAAAGTGGCCTGGTATTGCTGGGTTTTGCGCTCCATCCACTCTAGCAAACGCTGGCGCACCTGGGGTGCGTCGGGGTCGTTGAGCAGGGCGTGGTAAGCTTCAGGAAAGTAATGTAGTTCTTTATCGGCGGAAGCGATACGGGCAAAGAAAGCCCTGGTCTGGCGATGCCTGACCGTAATATCCAGGCCACCCTGGGCCATGAAGACCGGCAAAGTCAGGCGTAAATAGAGGCGAGAAGCCCGCTGCATATATAACGTCATACTGGAAAGAAACCGGACGCTGACTTTGCGGTTGAAAAGTTCGTCCGCCCGCAGCACTTTGATAAATTCCAAATCGCGCACGCCTTCTTCCTCCCGGCCTGTAATCGGGATGACGGTGCGCCGCCGGTCCCTTACCAGATAATAAAGCGTCCTAAAAATCTCGTCCAGGTGGGGTTTCAATGTGGGAGATACCACACAGGCAATCAAAGCCAGGAAATCAGGTCTGGCATCGGCGGGCGCGGTAGCGACATAGGTAATGGCGATAGGCGTACCCATACTTTCGCCCAGTAAGAAAAGCGGTAGACCAGGATGGCGCTGCCGGACCCACCGGATCACAGTCGCTACATCGTCCTGGAAAAGATTAAAAGTTTCAATATCGCCCCGCCGCCCTTCGCTCAGACCGTGACCGCGCAAGTCTGGGGCATACAGGGCCACCCCAACCGGTGCAATATAGGGGGCCAGGGAGGTGGCATAATAGCCGCCATGTCCGCCCATTCCGTGAACAATCACCATTATTTTGTCTGGTTGGGCCGTCCCAAACCAACTATGCAAATGTAAAGTCTGACCGTACGAATTGGTCAGTTTATAAGTTTCGCTGGTAATATCAGTTACCGCGAAAGGTAGAGGGCTTTTTTCCAAGTTAGTTATCACCTATCGTTTCCTTCTTCAATTCTCGGTATTCCACCGGGCTCAGGGCTGACTCTTTTCCAGGTCGGGCGGTCGCCGCTGCTTATCCCAGCCGAAAAGAATCAAGCCGCCAATTAAAATCGCCACGAGTGAAATAATGCCGCCTTCCGGTCCGAACAAACCACCGGTCATTTCCTGGGGACCGTTAACCAGCGGCTCAAAAACCGCGCCGCTAACCGGATAGCCGCTGACCGGGTAGCCAAAAATCGCACCCTCGGCAAAGTTCCAGGAGAAGTGAAAAGCTATCGGCAGCCAGAGTTTACCGGTCATCGAGTAGGCGTAAGCGAAAATCAGCCCGGCCACTACGATATTCAATGCCCCTAATAAGGTTGCTCGCGGGTTCAACAGGTGGGCAAATCCCCAGAAAACCGAAGTTACTACCACGCCTACGGCTCCGCCCCAGACCTCATTTACCACCTGGAGAAAGTAGCCTCGCACCACCAGTTCTTCGCTGACCGCCACGCAGATAAAGATGGCAAAAGCCTGGGCCAGGTCGCCCCAGCTAAAAAGCGGGCCGCGATTACCGACCACATAGCCCAATAATTGTTCCAACTGGAATATTATGGCGAATAACAGCGGACCCAGCACTATCCCTAGTAGTAAATCAAGCGGTAATTCCCGGTAAAATCGCAAACCCAGGTCCAGGATTGATTTACCTCTCGCCGTTCGCTGGGAAAGCCAGACCGCCGCGACGGTTGCCACCAGCGTTGAAATAGCACCCCACAAGCTGAACGGATTCAGGGGGCCGCTGCTGCCGGAGGCTGAATTGATTACTTCCGTAAAAGCGTCGCCAAAACCACGTTTGTTCGGCGGGTCCACGATGGTAATCACCAGTCCAAAGACAAAGATTACAATCGTACTGGCGATAAACCAGACCAGGCAGAAGAAAGCTAAAGTACGCAAAGCATCCATAACCCGCTGGCGCTGTTCCGCTCCCGCCGGGTCTTCTTTATTGACCCGTCTAGTAGTAGCATAGGCCCGGTTAACTACGTACCAGGCCAGCCCTAGCGCAACCGCCGCAATTAATCTAACAAGTGGGTTCATTAACTCTTTTCTTCTACCTTTCCATAACAAGAGGAGTTTACGCTTTCAGGTTTATTTAGTCAAGGAAGGCGTTTCCGATGGAAATTATACAAAACAAGGTATAGTTAACCCGCAGCTTCTCACATTTTGGGTACAGTGGGGAAATTTCCAAAAATAAAACCGGGTTCACTTTAATAGTGCGCCCGGTTTTGAATATTTTAACCGCTA
>JAYSYV010000047.1:0-7844 GCA_043727245.1 Chloroflexota bacterium
CGGCCAGCTTAAAGCGGCCTTGCTCTACCTGGGACCATTCCAGAGGCATACTGACCGTCGCGCCCGGTTTAGCTCGTACGGTATAAGTGGCGGCCACGGCTTTGCCCCGCGCATTTTGCAGCCAATCCAGGTAACCCTGGTGAGGTTTGCGGTCCTGTAACCGGTTCCCCGGTCGTGCTTGCCGGTTTTGGCGGGCAGAGGCCGGATACCGTTCGGATAGCGTTTGAGAATGACCGGGCGGTCTGCCAGATAAGGCAGGATATAGCCGCCAATTTCAAGATAGTAGCGCAGTAGGTCGCTTTTTGTTAAACCTTCGTCAGGCCAGTATACTTTATCCAGGTGAGTTAATTCGACGGTCACACCGGGGGCGATTTCCAGTATTACCGCCCCGGTCCAGTCTTTTTCTGCCAGGAAAGCTTCAGGAATTACTGTGTTCAAATTGGTCAGGCTACCTCCTTCAGAATGAACTATTTTCCGTGGTTTAGGCTTATTGACAGGTTGGGGGAACGCGGGGTCAGCCTGGTCCAGGTATTACAGCCTATTTAAGCATCTTCAAGGTTCAGATAGCGCAGTTCCTCCGGCGTTAGCTTCACATCAAGGGCCATAAGCGAAGTCCGTGTTTCCTCGGTGGTCCTGGTTCCAATCAGGGCGAATATATTTAGCGGCTGGGCCAGCACATAGGCCAGGGCAATCTGGGTGGCCGTCACACCCTGGCGGGCTGCTACTTCCTCGGCCCGTGCCAGGCGGCGGAAATTAGCTTCGTTGTACCAGACCCGCACAACCTCCCGGTCGGCTGTTTCACGGTTTTCAGCGTTGAAGCGCCCGGAGAAGAAGCCGCTGGCCTGACTGGACCAGGCAAACAGGGCCATGTCGTGGGTTTCGTACCAATGGCGGCTCGTCAGGTCCGAAGCAGTCCTGCAATCGTTCCACATCGGCTCATTCCACTGGGCCAGCGAAAAGTTCGGGCTGCTGGCGGCAAACCCGACCAGACCGTGACTGGCGGCGTAAGCATTGGCCTCGGCCAGGCGTTCCGGGGACCAGTTAGAGCCACCAAAGGCCCGGATACGTCCGGCCCGGTGATGTTCGTTGAGGCATTCGACAAATTCGCCGACCGGCAGCAGCGGATTATCACGGTGCATGAAATAAATATCCAGGTGGTCGGTTTGCAGGCGGTCCAGTGATTCTAATAATTCTTTAGTTATCAACTGCGGTGTCACGGAGATAGTACAGCCGCCCTTTCCTATCAGAACAGTTTTGTCCCGCATATTGCGTTGGACCAGCCACTCGCCCACGGCCCGTTCACAGGTTCCGCCACCATAGACATAGGCCGTATCAATACAGTTGCCGCCCTGCTCGAAGAAGTAATCAAGCATACCGAAGGAGTAGGGTAACTGGTTGTGGTCAAGCATTATCGAGCCAAGCACCACTCGCGACACTGGTTGTTCCAGACCGGCAACATTGCCATAAATCATTTTAAAATTATCCTTTCAGATTCTTTTGATTAAAATAGAAGAAAGTGTAACGATTAGCCGGACCTCAACCATTATCGCAAGAAACCCGTTTTTTGGCTACCTTGCCGGTATGTCAGCCCAAATCCGCATCTAATTAAAAATCCCCTGATTTGAAAGGGGGATTTTAATCACATCCAACCTGACTGTTTATATCAGATTATAAAAGACTACAAGCTACTCTTTACGACCTCTTAGGCCAAGCGATATGCATTTATCTTCCGACTACTATTACTGCCTACTTTCCCCTATTCAGACCAGGCCGCGCCATCCGGGAACTGATAATGGGCCAGCGACGTGGGCCGCATGGTTATACTATAACCCGGCATAACCGGGGGCATATAATGGCCCTCTCGAATGACCACCGGGTCAAAGAAATGTTCGTGCAGGTGGTCAACATATTCCAAAACCCGGTTTTCAAGCGAACCGCTGACGCAGATGTAGTCAAAGAGCGAAAGATGCTGGACGTATTCGCACAGGCCCACGCCCCCGGCATGCGGGCAGACCGGCACGCCAAACTTGGCCGCCATGAACAGCACCGCTATAATTTCGTTCACTCCACCCAGGCGGCAGCTATCTATCTGGCAAAATGAGATGGCATTGGCCTGAAATAACTGCTTGAATATCACCCGGTTCTGGCAGTGTTCGCCGGTCGCTACCCCAATTGGAGCCAACTCACGGGCAATCCGGGCGTGGCCCAGCACGTCATCCGGGCTGGTCGGTTCTTCAATCCACCAGGGGTCGAAGCGGGCCAGTTGCCGCATATTTTCGATGGCTTCCCCCACATCCCAGCGTTGATTGGCATCCATCATCAACTTGCGGTCGGGGCCGATTTCCTCCCGGATAATTGTCGCCCGTCGTATGTCGTCCGCCAGGTTTGCCCCCACTTTTTGCTTGAAATGGGTCCAGCCGTCCGCGACCGCTTCCCGGCATAACCGGCGCAATTTTTCATCGGAATAACCCAGCCACCCGGCGGAAGTAGTATAGGCCGGGAAGCCCTCCGCCAGCATACGGGCTTCGCGTTCGGAGCGGGTTGGTTCGAGTTTACGCAGCAACTCCAGGGCTTCCTGGGGCGTTATGGCATCGCTGATATAACGGAAGTCCACACAATTTACCAGTTGTTCCGGCGACATATCGGCCAATAATTTCCACAGCGGCTTTTCTTCGACTTTAGCGTACAAGTCCCAGACCGCATTGACCAGGGCTGCCGTGGCGAGATGAATAGCCCCTTTTTCAGGCCCAATCCAGCGCAACTGGCTGTCGCCGGTAATCCTGCGCCAGAAACCGCCCATGTCGGCTGTAAAAGATTCCAGGGTCTGACCGACAATCAAGTACTTGAGCGCGTTTATAGCGGCCACACAAATTTCATTGCCGCGCCCGATAGTGAAAGTCAGCCCATGCCCTTCCAGCGAACTATCAGTGTGCAGGATAACATAGGCCGCCGAATAATCCGGGTCAGGGTTCATCGCGTCCGAACCGGATAATTCCCTGGAAGTCGGGAATCGAATATCAAGTGCTTCCACGCTGGTAATAATCGTAGTCATGGGTTCTTTCCTTGAGATTAAAGGCTAAATGAGCAATTAAGATCGAACACCACTATTATACATTCTTCTTTAACAGGGGGTTATCGAAAAGGACTCGTTAGTTTTAATAAATATGCCGGGGTTCGCGGAGCCAGGGTAATTTTAGTTAGCCGCCGCCAAACTCATAGCGCTGCTGAAATAAACGGCAATTCAGGCCATTTTCCTAATTTGGCAGGGGTTAGGGTGTAACCCGGTCGCAAATATCCCTTGCGATACCCATCACCCGGTTGTCTTCAAGAAGCCTTAAATTAACTTCGAGCATTAGCCAGCTACCGTCTTTTCGCCGGGCCTTTCGGAGACCTGAAACTGTCTGATTCTTTTGTAGAACGAAGCCTGGCGGACGCATGTTTTCTTTAAGGTTTCTTGGAAACAGATCGCCAACACTCATTTCAAGAAGCTCTTCCCGGCTGTAACCCGCTAAATTACAACATGCTCCATTTACCACCAGGATTTTCTCTTTCTCGTCGCAAATATAAATGGCATCAGGAGCCTGTTCCATTAAGAAACGGTATTCCTTTACACTCTGTAGCAGATCTTCTTCTACTTTTTTGCGTTTGGTTATATCCTGGCCGTATACCGATAGCCCGGCTTCGGAGGGGTAGGCATGGATTTGCACCCAAATATCATGAGGGATGTAATATTCCTCGAAATTGACTGACACCATCTCGCGCCGGGCAAGCTCATACATTTTCATAAAATTAGTCCCGACCGCTTCAGGATACTTATCCCATATATTCCGTCCTATAAGTTCTTCTCGACTGTTCAGGAATAACTTTTCGGCCTGGGGGTTCAGATATGTAAAATTCCCATTTACATCCAATGAAAAGACCGTATCATTGATTCTTTCAAGAATTTCGTTTAACCGCATTTCAGACGACTGAAGAGCCTCATTTATCCGTTTGAGGTCGGTAATATCTCGACCTATGGTAAGTACCGAAATTACCTCTTTCCCATCAGAGCTAAACTCCGGGACCATTCGCATCTGGTGAATTTCCGTTATAGGCCACGGTGAATTGGGAAACAGCTCAAAACTGGTGGCTTCCCCGGTTTCAAATACACTTCTCAAGTGTTCATCAAAGCCACCGCCTATTTCGCTCGGAAATAGTAAATCCGGTAGGGCTTGGCCTATGGCCGATTCGGCCGTTATATTCCCGCCGGAAATCTTTTCAAGAGTTGGGTTAACATAAAGATAGCGGCCATTCCGGTCAAACCGGGCTATCAAGTCCGGGGAGTTTTCTACCAGAGCTTTGAATTTTTGTTCACTCTGGTACAGGGCTATCTCGGTCTTAATCCGGTTGCCGACATCGTTTTGAATCCTTACATAATAAATTACTTGGCCTGCCGGGTTCCTGACCGGGGATTGTTGTAATTCAATCCACAACAGATGGCCGTCTTTATGGTAAATTCGCAATACTACTTGGCAATCTCGCTCCTCTATTATGGCCTGTTGTAGCTCCTTCAGGGCCGGTTGGTCCTGGTCCTCGCCTTCTAAAAACCGGGGGTTCTTGCCCAGCACTTCTTCACTTAGAAAGCCGGTTAACCGCTCGAAACCCTTGTTAGTGTAAAGAATACGAGCATCTTCCTGACTTGCGTCACATATCATAAACCCGCTGCTGCTGGCTTCAATGGCCTGTTCCAGTAACCACCAATTCTCCCTGATATTATCTCTTTTCCGCCGGTCCGGTGAACCGCTTCTCTGCTCGGTGGCCGGTTGTCTAGCTTCACCGGAGCCATCTTTTAGAGGCAGCCTGACCGTAAAAGTAGTACCCTGGCCCTCTACACTTTCCATCCGTACATGCCCCTTCTGGGCCAGGACGCTTTGCTTTACAATTGCCAGCCCAAACCCGGTCCCGCTGATTGTGCCGACATTACTGGCTCGGTGGAATGGCTCAAATAGACTGGCCTGGTCTTTCAGAGGAATGCCAATCCCTTCGTCCCTAACCCGGAAAATTATTTCGTCCGACTGCCACTCCAGTTCGAGTGTCACCTTTCCGCCCGGCTTAGAATATTTGATGCCATTGGAAAGTAAATTGGATAAAGTGTAGGTCAAGAGCTTTTCATCAAGATAGGTTTCTTGCGTTTCGCCTATCTCAATCAGACGCACCGTTTTAGAATCATCTTTACTTAACTGAAGGTTATTTACCAGATCCCGGCAGAAGACCGACAGATTTACCTTGACCCTAGAAAAGCCTAATTTCCCTTCTTCGGCCCGGCTGTAAGTCAAAACATCTTCAATTAACCCGGTCAGTTTGTTAGCTGAGTGGCTAATACGGCCTAGAATCTCATGTTTCTTTTCTTCGCTCCACCGCTGGCTGTAGTGTTCCAACAATTCGGTTGAACTGATTATGCCACTTAAAGGGGTCCGAAACTCGTGCGAAGCGGTTGAAATGAGCCGGCTTTTCAGCTCTCCCAGCTCTTTTTCTTTTTCCAGGGCTAGCCGAAGCTGCTGTTCCACCTTTTTCTGCTCGGTTAAATCCGTTATGACCCCGACAATTCTAGCCAGTTCGCCATCCCGGTAAATTGGTTCAAGCGATATTTGAGCATTAAATACAGTGCCGTCATTTCGCATCAGGATAGTTTCGTAACTGCTGCTTGGTTCAAGCACCTTTTCCAGGTTTGATTCTTTTACTCTGGGAGCAACACTTTGGGGGATAAGATCGAAAGGCGCTTTCCCTATTAACTCCTCCTTTGCATAGCCGCCCATTTTAGCGAAGGCCGAGTTAATAAATTCGATAGTGAAATCAGGCTTGAAAACTACCAGTCCCTGACCTATATTCTCCATCACCTGTAACCCGAAATCTATTTCCACTTGCAGGGCTTTTCCAATCAGTTTTTTCTCAGTAATATTGGTACTTACCCCAATCACCGAAGTCACTTCCCCTTTTTGATTTTTAACCGGCGAATAAAAAGATTCAAAAACCAACCCGCCTTCTTCTAAAATAGTATTAAAGGTTTCGCCAGCTAAAGCACGCCTGGTGTCTTGCAGCACAGCGGGATTGTGACTGAATAGTTCAAAAACCGACTTACCGACTACCTCGCCCGGAAGTAGCCCCATTGCTTCCAGTTCTTTGCCCTCCGATAAAGTAAAAATCCCTTCAGGGTCATAAGTATACAAAATAACCGGGGCGTTTCTTATTACCGTTTGAAGATGTTCTTCCACCTGCTTACGGTCGGTTATATCCTGAGTTAATATAAGGCCCGCGTAAATTTCCCCTTTTTCGTCTTTAGCCGGAAGAACATGAGTGAGAAAACTGTGATTCTCATAAACTTTTTCAAAAATTGTTTCCTGACCCTCCAAAGCTTTTAGATATATAGGTAGTAATTCCGCCACTTGATCTTCCGGTAGCACCTCCCAGATAGTTCTCCCTTCCAGGTCTTGCTTTGAAAAACCAATCTGCTCCCGGCTCAAGATCGAACCTTCCGCCAGAATATAGCGTAAATCGTGATCGAACATATAAACCACTGAATTAGGAATGTTCCTGGCTAACGTCCGGTATTGTTCCTCGCTCTTTCTCAAAGCCTCCTCTACAGCTTTTCGCCTGACAATTTCCCTGGTGCTGCACTGAAGTTCCAGTACTTCACCTGTCTTAGGGTCTCGAATAGCCTGAATACTACTTTCCACCCAGACATATTCACCATTTTTACCTCGAAACTGGAAAGTATACAGACCCGCTTTATTGTCATTTAATATCTTTGTAAGAGCTTTTTGATACGCAAGCACATCAGTGGGATGAAGAAATTCGGGAGTGCCGTACCCGATTAATTCAGCCGGTTCATAACCCCAAACCGAGCTACTTGAAGGCGATAAATAAAGGAAAGTGCCATCCACACTATGCCGCGAAATAACATCGGTCGAATGTGGGGCTAACGACTCAAAGCGCTGTTCACTTTCAATTGGTTGCTTTGGAATTGCCTGCCGTTCGATTTCTAACTGGTGGCGTAACCCCTGCGCTACTAAATGGTTCTCCAGTAATTCCATTCCCATAGCGGCCAGACTGCTCAATTGCTGTTGTTGCTCGGCATCAAAGGAGCGCGGTTGCCGGTCCAGCAGACATAACGTGCCAAAATTAGCCCCATCTTTGGTTTGAAGGGGTACACCGGCATAGAACCGGATATAGGGAGCTTTGGTGACAAGCGGGTTATGGGCGAAGCAATCGTCCTGCAAAGTATCTGGAACGATGGTTGTTTCTGAAGAAGTGGGCGGATAGCCGCAAAAAGATTCCCATTCAAGCCGGCTAAATTCTAAACCTTCGCCAGGTTTGAATAAATACCGCTCCTTATCTTGCAACGTAACAAAAACAAAAGGTAACTTAAAAATACCGGTTACCAGGGTTGTAATACGGTCTATAGTTTCTTCAAAAGCTTTATCCGGGAGAGAGTTGTACGCGAGACCGGGTAATTTTAATTCTCCCTTTGAAGAAATGGTTGCGTCTGACATTTAGTACCCTTAAAGAAATTATCATCTTTCATTAGTAATTTGTAACTATATTAAAGCTTTATATTTAATATATTATATCATACCGCTATAAAAGACCTTGCCATACCAGAAAACCAAACTTTGATAACCTGAAATGCTAATCTAAACCTGAACGAAAAGGCAAAGTAAAAAGATTTTAGAGTTGCAACCTGAAGCACTCATTCAGGCCCGTAGTAGTCCAGGTTGCTAGAGTAAGGGGAAGGTGATAGCGACCATTGTACCAACCTGGGCTGGTTTCGTAACCTCGATTGTACCGTCAAGCTGCCGGGTAAGTGT
>JAYSYV010000048.1:0-2546 GCA_043727245.1 Chloroflexota bacterium
TGGCCGTGGCTGGAAGTTTCCGGAATCCGGCCATTACCCAGCGAAGGCAAACTGGATTGCTGGATAACATGGGTCAGCTCATGCCCGATCAAAGCCTGACCCGCATGGGTATCCGGCTGATAACGGCCTGGCGCAAAATAAATATCCGAACCCAGGGTAAAAGCTTCCGCGCCTACGTGACGGGTGGCCTGGGCGGCTTCATCGCCAGTATGCACTTTCACATCGTGGAAATGAGCGCCGAATATATTGGTCATTCGACGCTGGACCGGATGATCGAGAGTTTTCCCGATTGAAGTCTTCAAAACGTTATGCAATGAAGGTTGGGCCAGGGGAGCATAGTGCGCGGCCTGACTGTTAGTGGCGGCTTTGCGCTGGATAGCCAGCGGCTGGAGAATCTCGCCCTGGCCGATATTCGGACCACTAACACTGTTCCGGGCGGCAGCCGTTTCCAGCGGAGTGCGATATTCGCGGTAATCCGGCACGCGCACTTCGACGGTACGAATTTCGGGAAGGGGGCTGGCTACAGCTGCATCCTCCAAAATTTCCGGGTCAACTTCAAGGAACCTTGAATCGGTTGGGCGGTTAACCGGCACATCGGTCATTCTCAGAGGAGCCGGGGCAGTCGGACGCAAACCAGTTTCAGGGCTTGCAAGGTGAGCAGCCGTATCATTTATACGCTGTAAAGCTCCCGGCATAGGATTAGCGAATTGGCCCAGGCCCGGAACGCTGCTCGTAGCCTGTCCCGCTTCTTCCATGCGGTGGGCCAGTTCCAGCGAAGTATTGGTCTTTTCAAGCCTGGCAATCCGCTGCAAAAGCCGGTGCGTCTGCCGCAACATTGGCAAATCCAGCCGAGCCGACGAAGCTGATTCAGCGGTTCGTTCGGATGGGGCCAGGTATTCCTCGGAACGGTTAAAAACCGGGTCTTCGCGGTCAAAAGCCCGCAGAACTTCACCGGGCGAGGTGTAGGTGGGACTTTGGTCGGACCGCATTGCCATTTCCGGGAATGGGAATATGCCGCTTTCCGGGGCATAATCGCTGACCTTGCGCCAGAGCAGCGGCGGGACCGCGTAGTTAAAGCCGGGGCCAGTTTCAAAGGCCGGGGCTGTTCCAAAATTAGAGACATTCATGCTCTGCCGGGCATTGCCATCTTCCGTCAAGAGCCGCATTACCAACCCGGTTGGGCCGTTCAACTGGCCGACCGAAAAGCCTTCGTAGCGACTTTGCAACTGAGCAAGCCAGTCGCCTGAAATCGTGAAACTCCCGCCAGCAGGGTTAGATTGGCCTGGTTCCACTGCTCCCGCATAATTGCGCTGGATACGAGCCGCCGTTTCCTGGTTCGCGCCGCTCTGGAAAATACCCGGTTGGGCTGACTGTGCCACAGACAGCCGCGGGTTTAGGCTGGTCTGACTCGCCTGAGAAACTGGCTGGCTTGGTTCGGTTCGGGTAAGCGAAGTCCGTTGCACCACTTCCGGTTGGGTTAAAGCTAAACTACCGGATGGCCCCTCGTTTTGGGCGAGTGAAGCCGGTTCAAAGCCCTGGTAATTGCCGGGCAAGCTTCCGCCCTCAAATTCAACCTGGCTACCGGCCTGGTTAGAGCGAGTGGCCCGTCGCCGCAGGACAAAATTCAAAGCCGGATTACCAGTCCAGCTATAACCGCCGGGTTCTTCAAGGGTCCGGGCAACATTGGCGGACAGGCCCGGATTATTGCGAAGAGAGGGTAAGTCTATCGCCGAAGCCGCCGAGTTTAGTTCAAAAAATGACTGCAATTGACCGGGAGCCTGTAGCAAACGCTGCAATGCGCTGCTGCCGCCAGGCAATCGTTCGACAAAAAGCCGGTTCTCCGGCGACAGCCAGGTAGCTTCGAGGCTGTTCTTCAAGTACTGGGGCTGGTTAAACCCGGCTACTTCGCCGGAAATAACCGGACTGATGCTATGAACGCCGGACACTTCGCCGCCACTAGCAGCCGCGATACCTTCAAAGCCGGTCACACCAGCCGGTTGGGCTAAACCATCTTCAAAGGCTGGCTGTGAGTTAGACCGTGACGCGATAATTTCAAAAGTGACCGCATTCCCAGGATTAGCTACTGCGCCCGGTTCAACATTAAAGAAAGGCTCACGCGCCGGGCTGGCTGCTGCGTCCGTTTCGCTATAAACTCTGGCTGCCGTGTTTTCAGAAACTGGCTCACGGTAAACGCTGGACACCACATTTTCAGGGTTGGCCTCACGGGCAGGTTGAGCGGCAAAATCAGCCTGACCTGTTTCACGGTAAGACCCTACAAAGAAAGGACTCTCGCCGGAAGTTTCCATATCTGCCAGGGCCGAACGGTCCCGCCGGAAACCGGGCCGGGCGGCGTAACTAAAGGGGAGATTGCCAAAACTCAGGCCGGTATTCTCCGCCAGGTTGCCATTCCCAGGAGTTTCAAAATCCATACGCTTAAAGACGCGTTGTAAGGCAGTCGGTTGCAAATTAAGGGACTGATTAGTCCGTTGCACCGTACTAAATGGGCCTGTAGCCGGGACCGCCTGAGCATAAACACCAGCCTGAGC
>JAYSYV010000049.1:0-2544 GCA_043727245.1 Chloroflexota bacterium
CGGCGAAATATCCCTGGCCCACCGGGGCATTTTATTCCTGGACGAGTTGCCCGAATTTGGACAACCCCTGCTGGACAACTTACGCCAACCCCTGGAAGATCGGACCCTGGTAATCAGCCGGGCCAGTGGCACAGTAGCTTTCCCGGCCAACTTTATCCTGATTGGCGCTATGAATCCCTGTCCCTGCGGCTATTTTGGCGACCCTGGCCGAGCCTGTACCTGCTCTCCTTCAATGGTCACGCGCTACCAGAAGCGTATATCCGGCCCTTTACTCGACCGGATAGATATTCACGTGGAAGTTCCACGCGTGGAGTACGAAAAACTCTCCGACAACCGGCTGGGCGAATCGTCGGCCCACATCCGGGAACGGGTCGAACGCGCCCGCGAGATACAGCGCCAGCGTTTCAAGGACCGCCAGGCCACGGTGGAACCGCCTACCCCGATTTACGAAGTTGAGTCCAGCGAAAACGAAGGCAACCCGCCCCCACCGCTCAAACTGCCGCGTCCGACCAGTAACGCCTTCACGAAACCGGCCATCAAGCGGATTTTAACAAACGCGGAAATGGGTCCGGCTGAGATAAGAGATTTCTGCCAGCTAGACTCGGCGGGTCAGGCGCTACTTAAAGCAGCCACTCGCCAGCTTCAACTATCGGCGCGGGCCTATCACCGCATCTTGAAGCTTTCTCGCACCATCGCCGACCTGGCCGGAGCCAGGAATATCCAGGCCAGCCACCTGGCCGAGGCGATACAGTACCGCCGAAAGGAAAGTCATTAAATGCTGACCGAACTTGATAAACAAGCCTTCCAGGAAGCCGTTGCAACCGCTAACGCCGGACAAAAACTCGATGCATACCACCAGCTAGTAAACCTGGCCCAGAAGAACCCGGACGAAGTAGACCTCTTGCTGTGGGTAGCATTTACAGCTCCCAGTGGGCGAGTCGCAAACCTGCTGATACGGCGGGCATGGTCGCTCAGGCAGCAAGACCCGACAGTTCAGATGGCCCGGCAATGGCTTGAAAAAACTTATCCCCTGGAAGTAACCGAAGTACCAGACTCGCTGGACCTCGATAGTTTAAGCCACGCCACCGAGTCCCCACCTCCGCCGCCCTTCTTCGCGGCTCAAACCCCGCCACCGTCTAACAATCCACCACCTGCCCCACCTTACTTCGAACCTATACCGCCTTATTCGCAGGTTCCACCAGGCTATTATCCACCTAATTTCGTTTATGCATCACCGCCGCCATTTGCACCGGGTGGAGTTTACGGCACTTATGCCCGCCCCAACCGCCCACTTTTTCCTTATGAAGTGCTGCCACGGGGCGCTCTCAAGGATATGAGTAGCGGCCTGGTCTTTTTAATCTTCCTGGCTTATTTGTTCGTGGGGTTTATAGTTTTTGCAATGCTGGGTACACCTCGTACCTATGGAGAAGTTTACTGGGTTCTAGGCTTTTTTGCCGCTGTCGGAGCCACCATCGAAACCAGCCTGCGCCGAGCGAAATACGGCATCGGGTCATCCAGTCATCCTGTCCTGGTCTTCTTCCTGACGCTTTTTTTCAGCTTTTTCGCCTTCGCGCTCTATATGGCAGACTACCACCGCTTCCGCTACAGACGCGACCACGGTTGGTACGGTCCAAGTTTCTAATTGACAAAGAAAAAGTAGAAGAAACTAAAAAGCTAAGCAGTTACAATAAGTTAAAATCAATTGAAAGATAGCATTGTAACGAAATCAGGTTACTCAATGACTTGTAAATCTTTAGACGCTCAAAAGATATAAGCTTAAATTCTGGGTCTTGCCTTACCTTCGCCAGGTATTGCGTACATGGTTGTTGTACTTCAACGGGCAGTTTCATCTTTTGCCAGAACCCTAAAACTTACTTAACCCACGCCCAGATGAATTAAGATGAGCCAACCAATCAGAATTAATATAAACGAAGCAAGCGGAACGATTATAAAGATAGCCCACCACGAACCCAGGGTGACCGCCGAGAAAACAGCTAGAATGCCAATAAGCAAGGCCACTGCCGCCCACTTCTGATACTTGCGGCGCTGTAGTTTGTTCTGAAAAGCTTGTTGGGCCAGCCGTAACTGTTCGACCGCTTCGTTATAAATCCGTAAACCATCCCCGCTATCGGAAGGGGCAATGCTGCTGACGTAAATCTGGTGGGCCAACCGGACGTGTTCGCGGTCCAGGCCGGGGGTCGGGTTGAAGAACAGCCCTAATTCTCGTTCGGCATCCTGCCAGCGCCCCATCTGGGCCAACCGCTTACCCTCGTTGAAGTGCTGCCAGTAAACGCCTTCAATCTCGTACCTGGCTTTTTCCTGGTCGCTGCGGCAGCGGGTACAAAAGTGGTCCAGCACATACATCGGTTCGTCACAACTGAGGCAGGCTTTTTTCAGGTCGGCCCCGCAATTGGCGCAAAACTGCTGACCATTAGGCCGCATAGCCGGGCCATCCTGGTTGAGATGTTCGCAGTAAGGACAGGCCAGGGCCGGATAAGCGTAAGAGGGAGCCAGTTCGAGCCGCTCTTGCAGCGAGGTTTCTGG
>JAYSYV010000050.1:0-7834 GCA_043727245.1 Chloroflexota bacterium
AGGGGCTTAACTGGCCCGTGAACGGGGGCAACCCGGCCCGGACTCGCCTTAGCAGCGCGACTCTTAAATTTCCTATGAAGAAATTGTGGGAAAACCAGGTTGGCGGAGAATTGCAATCCTCCCCGGCTATCGCCAACGGCCTGGCCTATTTCGGCAGTTCCAACGGTGCGCTTTATGCCGTGGATGTGCAAACCACCAAAATTAAATGGCAGCGCCAGTATGCCCCTATAGCCACCAGCCCGGCGGTGGCCGGAGGGCAAGTCTTTTTTGGCACAACGGCCGGGCATGTCTATGCCCTGGATGCCCTGACCGGCCAGGAACACTGGGATTTCCCGACCATCGAGCAGGTTTTAAGTTCGCCGGTAGTGGCAAACGGAGTGGTTTATATTGGCAGCAACCTGGGAGTCTTCTGGGCCATAGATGCCTACACCGGCCAGAAACGCTGGTCGGCCCAGATTGGTAACGCCAACAGCGCCGGGATTAACACTTCCCCGGCAGTGGCCGACAATACAGTCTTTTTCGGAGCCAACAACGGCGTATTTTATGCTTTTGCTACCGAAAATGTAACAACTACGACCAAACCAAAGTGGACTGTGCAGTTGCCGGAGGGCAAAGGAATTCTTTCTTCCCCGGCGGTAGCCGATGGGACGGTTTATTTCGCCAGCGAAGGCGGCAAACTTTATGCTTATAATACCGCTGATGGTGTCAAAAAATGGGAAGCCGACCTGGGTGGTCCCAGCCGCTCCTCGGCGGCAGTCGCAAACGGAGTAGTCTATATAGGCAGCAGCAATAAAAAAGTCTATGCTTTCAACGCCAGGGACGGCTCCAAAAAATGGGAATTTGCCACCGAAGACGCGGTATTTTCTTCGCCGGTCGTAACCAACGATACACTTTTAATCGGCTCGAACGACACTCACCTGTATGCCCTGGACCTGGCGACCGGCGCAAAGAAATGGGATTTTGCCACAGATGATATAATCGGCTCGTCACCATCGATAGCCGACAACAAGGTTTACCTTACTTCTTACGATGGACGACTTTATGCGTTCGGAAATTAAGGTCTAGCGCGGGTAACTATAATTATTCAGATTTAATTTTGAGTTTGGAGGATTTATGAGTCGCCGTACCAAAATTGTTGCCACGGTTGGCCCGGCTTGCTGGGATGAAGCAGTTATGCGCCGGTTGATGCAAGAAGGGGTCAATGTCTTTCGTCTGAATTTCTCCCACGCCAAAAAAGACCAGACCGCCGGGATTATAGACCAGATTCGGCGGTTGGCTATCGAAGAAGACCGCAATGTCGCCATTTTGCAAGACTTGCAGGGACCGCGTATCCGTACCGGCGATATAGCCGACCCTTCCGGCTCGGTTGAACTGGTCCCAGGCCAGGAAACTATTCTAACTAACCGGCCGGTCAAAGCCATCAACTCGGCTGAGATAGGCATTGATTACCCCGACCTGCCGCTGGATGTAAAGCCGGGCGATACGGTACTAATTAATGATGGTCTGCTCGAACTGAAGGTGATTTCTTCTGATGCCGAAGATGTGCGCTGTATAGTTATTATCGGGGGGCTACTGGGCAGCCATAAAGGTATAAACGTGCCGGGCGTGACCCTCCGAGTGCCAACTATTACCGAAAAGGACAAATCTGACCTGGCTTTTGGGGTCGAGCATGGAGTGGACTATGTGGCGCTGTCTTTTGTCCGGCGGGCCGAAGATATGCTCAATCTCAAGAAGTTAATCCAGGAATACGCCGGGCCGGACGCGCCGGGTACGGCTTTGCCCCTGGTAATTTCCAAAATTGAGAAACATGAAGCCATCACCAATTTTGACGAAATTCTGGAAGCCTCGGATGGTGTAATGGTGGCGCGGGGCGATTTAGGGGTGGAAATGCCCGCCGAACAAATCCCCGTCTTGCAGAAAATGATTATTCACAGGTGCAATCAGGTCGGCAAACCGGTCATTACGGCCACGCAGATGCTCGATTCGATGATTCGCAATCCGCGCCCGACCAGGGCCGAAGCAACCGATGTGGCAAACGCAATCATTGACGGGACCGATGCTTTAATGCTTTCTGGCGAAAGTGCCAACGGCCTTTATCCGCTCGAGGCGGTGCGGGTGATGTCCAGGATTGCCAATACGACCGAAGACAGCCTGCTTTTCTTGAAACCTCCCCATGATTTAATCAATCAGGCCGCTACCAGTATTACCGACGCTATCAGTCAGGCCGTCTGTGCTATAGGCCGGGAAATCGAGGCTGACGCGATTATTACCACCACTACCAGCGGCTTTACGGCCCGGATGGTTTCGCGTAACCGGCCCAAGTTGCCCATCTATGCCATTACCCACGAAGAACGGACGGTCAGGCGGCTGGCCCTGGTCTGGGGAGTGCGGTCGCTGCTTTGCCCACCTTACGAAAGCACTGACGAAATGCTCGCTATGGCCGAAAAAGTGGTGGTCGAAAAGGGTCTGCTTAAAGACGGCGATAAAGTCGTTATCACGGCGGGCATCCCGATTGGCATCAGTGGGCAAAGCAATTTACTGAAAGTCCATATCGTAGGGCAGAGCTAATGCCCCCGCGTCTAAAACTGGCCTATTTCAGCCCACTCAACCCGGTCCAGTCCGGCATCAGCGATTACAGCGAAGAACTATTGCCCGCGCTGGCTCGTTACGCCGACCTGGACCTCTACCTGGATAACTACACCCCGGCCAACCGGGAATTAGCCAGTAAGTTCAATATTTATCCGGCCAGTAAATTCGCCAAACAGGCCGGGCGTTACGACAATTACCTCTTTCACATGGGCAACAGCGCGGCCCACGCTTACCTCTACCGGACTTTGTTAAACACTACGGGCAAGGGCATCCTGGTGCTGCACGATTTTGTGTTGCACCATTTTATGATCGGGCAATATCTTAACCACGGCCAGGCCGCCGAGTATATCCGCCAGATGGGCCGCCACTACGGTCCCGAAGGTGAAGCCACCGCCCGTGAAGTTATCAAAGGCAAGTTTGCCGAAAGCCTGTTCAAATATCCCTTTAACGAAGCCGCCATCGAAGCCGCCCAGGCGGTCCTGGTCCACAGTCGCTACGCCCAAAATCAGATTTTAGAAAAGTATCCTCAAAAGCCGGTCGGCATAGCTCGCATGGGTGTGCCGCTGCCGCCGCTGGTGTCTAAAGAAACCGCTCGCGCCAGGTTGGGTTTGCCCCAGGACGAATTTATCCTGGTATCGCTGGGCCACCTCAACCCCTACAAACGTCTGGACAGCGCCTTATGGGCCTATAGGGCTTTCCGGCGAGAATATCCACGTTCGCGCTTCGTGCTGGTGGGTAGCGCCTCCCCAAACTATGATGTTAAATCCATGATAAACGCCCTGGGGCTGACCAATTCGGTCTATCTGACTGGCTACGCCAGCATGGAGCAACTCCAGGACTACACAGCGGCGGCAGATTGCTGCGTCAATTTACGCTACCCGACCGCCGGGGAAACTTCGGCCAGCCTGTTAAGAATAATGGGGGCGGGACGGCCAGTGCTAGTTTCGCGGACCGGGGCTTTTGAAGAACTACCGGACGATAGTTGCATCAAAGTGGACGTGGACGAGGCCGAAGAAGAACTTTTGCTGGAATACCTGCGGCTCCTGGCCCAAAACCCGGCCCTGGCAACCGAGTTGGGCCGGAATGCTCGCCGTTACGTGGGACAGGCCGGTAGGTTGGATGAGGCCGCTTACGATTATTACCGCTTTATCTGCCAGGTGCTAGGCCGCGAGCTGGAAATCGAATTTCTTTCTACACCAACTAGCCCAGAATTTCCCCAAACCCCGGTTATAAGTACTCCTTTACCGGCTAAAACCCTGACTGAAACCGAAGGACCAGCCGACAAACTTCCGCCCGGTTGGCAAGACCTGGCCCAGGCTGCCGCCGAAATCGGGCTGGATGAAGCCGACCCGGTCCTGGCCCAGGTTGCCCGCGCCGCCCGCTTTGCCGGGTTATAAGTTTAGTTTTGTTATTTAATCAAACTTCGCTTTGAAAGGGTAATATACGGTCTTTGCAATTATAGGTACGGCAGGTCTGGGGCCGGATTTCGTAAATGCCGCACATTTTATTGTGGTCCAGGTTGCTACAGCTATGGTCGGGGTTTTTAGTCAGACTGTAACGGACCCCGGCCTCGCGCATCTCGATACAGGTTTCACAAACGCAGCCGGGAGTTTCTTCTATATATTGGTAACGTCCGCTCTTAGCTTCTTCCTCGGTTAAGGCTACGAATCTATAAACCTGGCAACACAAAGACTCGCAATAGGGGCGGCACTCCTCACAGTTGCCGTTAAAGATTACGATATCTTCTTCCAACTCAAAACAGCCGGGTTTGTCTACTAACGCCTTCAGTTTGGTTTTAAGGGGCAGCAATGTACGCAGGTTTTTACTCCTTATAATTTTCAGGACTGACAGTCAGCGGTTATAAATAACATTGTAGCTTTCTCAGCCGTGTATTTCAACCAGTTTAACTGGCATTAATTTGAGCAAGTACGGCCCGAACTATGAGAATCTCCTTAAGTTTACATTTTCTTTGCAAAATATGGTTCTATTTCTTTATCTTATTTCGCTTTCGACCCGTATCATATAACAAGCGCTTCACAATGTGTGATAGTCAGGTACAGACATCAGTGTTGATAAGATCAGTGCCATAAGAAGAATGCTAATCGGAGAGGAAATTAGTTTGTATGGACACGACTGAAATTTTGGGAGACACCCCCAAAAATGGCCTTAATCGACGCAGGTTTCTAAAGGGAATGGCGGCTACAGCCGGTCTGGGAATAAGCGCCGGTATACTGGCCGCTTGCGGTGATGCAGCTACCAGTGTACCGGTCCCGGCAGCCACTACAGCAGCCTCGACTACTGCGGCAGCTACCACCACTGCGGCTGCTACCACCACTGCGGCCCCAACTACCGCAGCTCCAACCACCGTTGCGGCCACTACCGCAGCCCCAACCACAACCGCCGCTATAACAACTTCGGCAGCGGGTAGTACGACTGCCGCAGCCAGTGGAGCAGCCCCTGCCGGTTATATAGAAGTGGGTAAAGTTTCAGCGACTGCGGTGGCCCCGGTGGGATTTACCTCCGGCGCTACCAAAGGCTACGTCTTTACCAAGAGCGCAGCGGAAGTCTTTGTTTACAGCAATATTTGCACCCACATGGGTTGCGAAGTTCCGGCTTATAAAACCGCCGATAAAATGTTTATGTGTCCCTGTCACGGAAGTACGTTTACAAACACCGGTGAAGTAGTTAGCGGCCCTGCCAAAACTCGCATGCCTTTGTTTGACAACAAAGTCGTAGGCGATGTAATCTATGCCAAGTTAAGCTAGTTTAACTGAAAGGTCTTTTTAGAGGCAGGGAGCCAACTAAGTGGAGTTGCCAGCGGAAATTTCTGCAATAAACTCGCAAGAACAACAAGCGGTAGAAGAACTGGTCAAAAGAGTGCGCCTGGGAGAAACAGAAGCCCTGGGCATACTCTATGACCGGTATTCCAGCCGGGTGTATGCTTTTTTACTTCGGGCGGTTCAACGTGAACTGGCCGAAGAATTGTTGCAGGATGTTTTCGTGGCACTCTGGCAAAAAGTTTACATGTTCGACCCCGAACGCGGCTCTTTTAACGCCTGGTTTTTTACGCTGGTCCGGCATCGCCTGTATGATGCCCTGCCGAAATACCAGAAACACCAGTCGGAAGACCTGTTATCGGTCCCTGGAGTGGTAGAATCGGTATCGGAAATGGCCGGGAACCGGACAGACCTGGAAGATCAGGTGCTGCGCCTTTTCCGTGATGAGGAATTACGCCGGGCGGTCAATCACCTGCCGCCCGACCAACGCCAGACGATTTTGATGACTTATTTTGGGGGACTTAGCCACCGTGAGCTGGCCGAGAAACTAAATCTGCCCATCAGTACGATAAAAGGGCGAGCTCGGTTGGGTTTGCAGAGATTACGTCAGTTGTTACCGGAGCAGTCTTAAAATGAACTGTCATGAAGTGGCTGTAGTTGAAGATAATTACCTCCTGGGAGACCTGAAGGGGGAGGAAATGAAAGAAGTAGAGCGCCACTTAAAAGCGTGCCTGAATTGCGCTAAAAGATTAAGCGGCTACGAAGAAATGCTGGGCTTGATGTTTGGTTCACTCAAGCCGGTGACACCTGCGCCCCATCTGCGAAATGCCGTCCTGAACCGGGTAGCCGAACTACCCCAGGAACCAATAAGGCTGGACAGCCGCCGCAAACCTTTCAAGAATATTTTGGGTGGTTTTGGCTGGATACTCAGCCCGGTGGCGGCAATTCTGATAATCGGCCTGACTATAAGCAGCGTGTTTTTAAGCTTTCAGTTGCAGCAAACAAATGCCCAACAGGCCGAAATGCAGCAGGTGTTGGACCTTGCTACGTCTCCGTCAAGCTGGATATGGTCGCTCACTCCGCCTGGTGTGCCTTTCGACTCGACCGCCCCACGCGCCCGGATGTATGCCCGGCCCGATAGTAGTCTTTACTTGCTGACTGCTACCCAGCTTAAACCCGCACCCGACGGGCAGGTATATCGAGCCTGGTATACTATAGACAAAACGGTGGATTACCTGGGAGAAGTCGAACCGGATCAAAAAGGTAACGCGGTTCTTAAAGTTCCCAACCCGGACCGGACTGCCGCTAACATTACCGGCTGCTTTATTACCAAAGAAAAAGCCGGTAGTCCCCCCGACCAGCCCAGTGGCCCACGCTTTCTGGCCTGGAACAAGTCCTGAAAGGCTACTTGTATTGTAATATTGTAAGTCAAAGGCCGAGTTCAAATCAGGAACTCGGCTTTTGATTTCAGGATGTGTTTTCATGTGATTGCGTCAAACTCGCAAAGGTTTATTGCTAGACTCATAATAGGCGGGCAAAGAGCGAAACGTTCCGTTTTGGGGCAAATAAAGCCCATTGCGGCTTAAAGAGATTTTCGGGCGAATTTTGATTATAATTTGAGCCTACTTGTTCAATCGTAAGGTTCTATCAGTTTCTTAGAAAACTTTATAACAATGTGTTTGACACTTATCTGCCAAGTAACTAGAATGAATCTAGCTTGTCATGATGAAATTAAATAGCAAAAGGAGAGGCCATGAAGATACACGAGTATCAGGCCAAGCAAATTCTGAGCCGGTATAACATTCCGGTCCAGAAAGGCGAAGTCGCCAGCAGCCCTGAAGAAGCCCGTGAAATTGCCAAAACTATTGGTGGGATGGTAGTAGTCAAAGCCCAGGTTCATGCCGGTGGGCGCGGTAAAGCCGGTGGCGTAAAGCTGGCTAAAACCCCCGACGAGGCCGAAGATAAAGCCCAGGCTATCCTTGGGATGAATATCAAGGGCAGCACCGTTCGACGAGTTTTGGTAACTCAGGCCGCCGATATTGCCAAGGAATTTTACCTGGGCGTGATTATTGACCGGGTTGCCAAGGGTATTACCCTCATGGGCAGCAGCGAGGGCGGAGTTGAGATCGAAGAAGTTGCCAGGACTAACCCTGAGAAAATTATCAGAGTAACCGCCGACCCGTTCCTGGGATTGGGCGACTATCAGGCCCGCGAACTGGCTTTTGGGATGGGCATTGATAAGGATAAAATCAACGGTTTTGTGACCATCGCCAAAGAACTCTACCGGGCTTTCGTGGAAAATGACGCTGACATCCTGGAAATTAATCCGCTCATTCTGAACGAAAAAGGCGAATGGCAAGCCCTGGATGCCAAGATGGTCTATGACGATAACGCCCTCTACCGCCACAAGGAAGCCGAAGATTTACGCGACCTGGGCGAGGAAGAACAGGCCGAAATCCAGGCGCGTA
>JAYSYV010000051.1:0-7834 GCA_043727245.1 Chloroflexota bacterium
TTAGGCGCTTTGGCTCCGCTAGACGATGTTCTCGGTGATATTAAATCCAATCTTGTTCCCGGCACTTATAAGGCCGCCGAGTACAAAGGGGGTATCTACGGATTAGCTGCTATAACTGGCGTATTTGCTTTCGAGCGTAATTGTAAGGTAGTGACGGCTGCGGGCCTGGATTGCAACACTGCTCCTAAAACCTGGGATGAATTGGTCCAACAGACTCAAGCTATTACCCAAAAAGGCAACGGCAAGATATTCGGTTACTCTCTCCAGGGTCCCGCCGGGTTTTCGGTGGGCAGTGTCTTCCGGATTGCCGTATATTTAGGGCAGGTAGACGCGCCTCTTTGCAAGAATGATTGCAGTTATCCAGACTTCAACAACGCAAAAGCTATTCCGGTCTACGAGTTTATTCGCAAGCTCAATAAAGTTGCTCCTCCAGGTCTGGCTTTTAACCCGGATGAGTCAGCCGTCTATACGGAGCTGTTTAAGGGTAACTCAGCTTATCAAATTGCCGGAAGCTGGCACGTAACGTGGGCCAAAGATAACACCTGTGCAGATTGCCGTTACAGTACTGTTCCGCTTGGGCCCGGAGGGAAACCATATAGCCTCGCAGTGGGCAATGCTCAGTATGCCGTGCTAAAACAAAGCAAGAATTTAGCTTTGGCTAAGGAGTGGATAAAGTTTACAAACCGGGATGATGTCCAGGATTTAGTTTTCCCCAGTACCGGTCGGTTGCCCTCTACCAGAAGCGCTCTCACCAAACTACGTGCCACCGCTGATCCGTCTACTCAGTCCTTTATTGATGTAATTTTGAACGGTGATGTTGGCGTACTACCTCAGTGGCGCAAAGACCCTCAGAAAATCTGGACCGTCTATAACGACATGCTTACCAAAATTCTCACCACCGACGATCCTATCAAGGGTATATTGGATCAGGCTCAAACCCAGGCGGAAAAGCTTGTTCCAAAACAATAAGTGGCGCACATAGCTAACATTCTTTCTTAGCCTCTTGCCCGGACAGCGAACAGGTGCTTCAAAATATTTAGTTTTATTAAGTTGTGAAGCACCTGCTTGTTGTTCCTCTAAAACTGACTGTCCAGGCTTATACATTTAGTCTATATCAGGTAAATAAAGATGAGCATGACTGCTAAAAAGCCAGCTTCCCTGAATGATGAGAAACTGGAGGTACGGGTATCCCCGTGGCGAACCTGGCATTTTCGGCATCGCCAGGCATTAGAAGGTTGGATTATTCTGACACCTATTCTAATCTACTTTTTTATATTCAATGTTATACCGGTTATTCTCAATTTTCTGGTTAGTTTCACAAACTGGAACGGGGTAAACAATGATATAGAGTGGGTTGGAGTAAACAATTATCTTGAATATCTTAAAGATCCTTATCCACTTATTATCTTTAACACCGCCTTCTTCGCCTTTTTTATCCTTATAGTTCAAACCAGCATAGCTTTTCTGGTGGCGTTAATCCTCAATCAGAAAATTTTTGCTCGTGGTGTCCACCGCGCTTTGTGGTACATCCCGACTTTGACTTCTGCCGCCATTGCAGCTCAAATCGGTGTAATTTTCATCGCCCCTTATGGAGGCATCCTTAATTCTATCTTAAAAAGTGTGGGGGTTCAGCCGGTGATCTGGACTACTGATCCTTTTTGGATGAGAGTATTCATAATCCTGTTTTCGGTCTGGCGCGGATTAGGCGGCCCGGTAGTTTTGTTTCTGGCAGCCCTGCAAGGAGTTCACCAGGAATTATATGAAGCTGCAAGGGTAGATGGTGCAACTCCTCGCAAATTGCTCTGGTACATTACTATTCCTCTAATCAAGCCGATGATTCTTTTTGTAACGGTCACCAGTATCATTGGCGGTTTTCAAATTTTCGAAGCAGTCTATCTTATTAGCAAAGGTGGTCCCTTTAGCCAGACGAATGTTATGCTAGTCCAAATTTATGGTGATGCCTTTAGTAATAATAATTTTGGTGTGGCTGGGGCCGGGGCAAT
Source organism: Chloroflexota bacterium (assembly GCA_043727245.1). Lineage (GTDB taxonomy): Bacteria > Chloroflexota > Chloroflexia > Chloroheliales > Chloroheliaceae > 54-19. The sequence goes on from JAYSYV010000051.1 coordinate 2,004, forward strand.
GATAATGATGCTGATTCTACTCTGGTTCAGCCTTATGAGTATGCGGCTGCTGCGTCACGGCTAACAGGACAGGAGAAAATAAATGTTAAGTGTGGAAAAGCTGTCCAGTAAGACCAGCAAATTGCCCGGCGCTTCAAGAAAGCTTCGCATTAAATGGAGCCGATTAGCTTTTCAGCTATTATTGATTGTCGGAAGTATTTTTATGGCTTACCCTCTTGTGTATGGAGTAATGTCCTCATTAAGCTCTTTGACAGTCTTTACAAACAGTACCTGGTTACCGCTTCCAGACACACTTTACCTGGAAAATTATTCCAGGGTTTTTGCTTCATCGGGTAAAGAGGTAGGCCAGTGGGTTATTAACACCTTAATTCGTATTGCCTGGTACATTCTGGTACCTGGCACTATTGCAGTGTTAGCTGGTTTTGTTTTTTCCCGGCTCAATTTCAAGGGTAGAGATACTGTATTCGTCTTCCTTTTGAGTTCTATGATGGTGCCGCCGATAGTCTTTCTCATCCCTACTTACATTATTTTGGCCCGTATGCCCTTAGCAGGTGGTAACAATGCATTGGGCCAGGGCGGTCACGGTTTTATAAATGAATGGCCGGCACTGCTTTTACCAGGTTTAGTCAACGCTTTTTACATCTTCTTTATGCGGCAAAGCTATCAAAGCATCCCGGCTGATTATGAGGAGGCTGCGCGGGTAGATGGCGCTAATACCTTGCAGGTCATAATCAGAATTTACCTGCCAATGCTCAAACCAGCCCTTACCGTGCTAGTTATTTTTCAGTTTGTGGCAATCTGGAACGATTACCTGTGGCCCTTGATTGCTGTCAGCGGCAACCGGTCAGTCTACCCGATTGCGCTGGGGATACAAAAAATTATTCAAACTTATACCCAGGCCAACTCAGCCACCAGTTACCCATTGGCCTTTACGATAGGTACACTGGCAACAGTACCAACCATTCTGCTTTTTCTGTTATTACAACGCTACTTTATTGAAGGGGTACAGGGCTTTGGACTCAAAGGCTAATCCTTCCTTTACCGAACTTGCTATAATTAACCGTAGATTTGAAAGGTCCAGAGTTTAAAGATCAGGAGTTTAATCAATGAAGATTACTGAAGTACGAGTGATAGTAACCTGTCCTGGTAGAAATTATGTGATTGTAAAGTTACTGACTGACGAACCGGAAATCTACGGGGTAGGTGATGGCACTCTAAGTGGCAGTGAACTAGCTGTAGCGGCCAGCCTGGAACACCTGGGCCAATTGATCGTCGGTCTTGACCCCGCTAATATCGAGGATATCTGGCAGTTAGTCTACCATGCTACTTACTGGCGGGGCGGACCGGTCTTTATGGCTGCCCTTAGCGCCATCGACCTGGCTCTCTGGGATATCAAAGGCAAAGTAACCGGTCTGCCGGTTTACCAGTTGCTGGGTGGGAAATCACGGGAGAGAGTATCCGTTTACGGACACGCTCACGGCAAAGACCCGGCAGAAGTGGAAGAAAATGTCCGATCATTTTTGGAGCGCGGTTATAAATTTGTAAGGGCGCAACTAACAGGAGGGTATGGCGGTTACGGCGGGCCGGGAATGTTAAAACGAATCCCTTCAGGCCGGGAAGGCATCCCTGATACGGATTATTTCTCGCCGGAACGTTACCTCATTCAGACACCCCAGATGTTCGAACACCTGCGAGTAGCCCTGGGGCCGGAAGTAAATTTACTACACGATGTCCATGAACAACTTACGCCAATTGAAGCGGCTGGCCTGGCAAAAGCTGTGGAACCCTACCGCTTATTCTACCTGGAAGACCCCTTACGACCCGAACACAAGGAAAGTTTTAAGTTAGTACGTAGAGCTTCGACTACGGCGATAGCGATGGGCGAACTCTTTACCTCGCGCTGGGATTGCTTGCCTTTATTCCTCAAACAGCTTATAGACTTTATTCGCATCGCGCCCATCCATGTGGGCGGTATTACGGAAGCTCGCAAAATTATGGTTATGGCGGAACCTTTCCAGATACGTAGTGCTTTTCACGGTGCTGCCGACATTGGGCCAATCGGACAGGCCGCAGCCGTACACATAGACTACTCCATTCCAAATTTTGGTATTCAGGAGTGGATTACTTTCCACCCACAAACATATGAGGTAATGCCGGGAGCGTGCCAGATGGTAGATGGCATGGTGCAGTTGCCGCAGAGTCCGGGACTGGGGGTAGATATTGACGAGGAACTCGCACGCAAATACCCCTACGAACGGGCTTATATGCCGCTCGTCCGGCGAATTGATGGTACTGTCCATGTGTATTAAAATCATATATTAGCAAGCTCAAGTCAAAAAGGAAATTCATTATGATTGACCAACCGGTAGCATCCGATTTCTCCGAAGCCAAACAGCACTTTGACCGGGAAGGTTACACTATCTTCCGCCAGGTAATTGACGCGGCGCTTTTAAAAGAAGTTAATTCACACCTGGAATGGTTACACGCTAAATATCCTCACCTACGCCCTGAGAATTATAATCACGAACTGGTCAGGACCGATCCGTTCTGGGTCCATTTAATCAGTGAAGAACGGCTATTAGACGTAGCTCAACAGTTCATCGGGCCAGATATTGCCTTATTTGCCTCGCACTATATCAGCAAACCTCCCTTTGATGGTCAGGCCGTATTATGGCATCAGGATGGTAGTTACTGGCCGCTTGAACCGATGGAAGTGGTTACACTTTGGCTGGCTGTAGACGATTCCGAGCCGGAAAATGGCTGTATGCGAGTAATTCCGCGAACCCACGACTCAAGCCTGCAAGAACTTGAAACCCGCACCGACATACCAAATGTTCTGGAGTCAGGTATAAAGGCCGGGCTGGTGAATGAGGCAAGAGCAGTGGATATAATTCTCAAAGCCGGAGACGTTTCGGTGCATCATCCCAATATTATTCACGGTTCCAATGCCAATACCTCCCCACGCCGGAGAGCCGGGTTAACCATTCGCTATATCCCGACCGGCACTAGGATAGTGGCTAAAAAAATCTGGCCGTCAGCTTTTCTTTTACGCGGTCAGGCCCGGCCCGGTATAAACCAGTACAATCCAGTCCCTGAATTTATAGAAGGAACTCACATGCCTTTCCGAGGTTCCGCTAATGTTAACGTTCATAACCATATAACCAGGTAAATAAACCGCCCTAAAATATTATAAGAAAGACGTAATCTTTAATAATGACTGCAAGGGAAAAACTGCACCTGATCTGTAACGCCCACATTGACCCGGTATGGTTGTGGGAATGGCAAGAAGGGGCGGCTGAAGCAATAGCAACTTTTCGGGTGGCCGCCGAATTGTGCGAACAATTTGATGACTTTGTGTTCAACCACAACGAAGTAATCCTGTACCAGTGGGTAGAAGAATACGAACCGGCCCTGTTCAAACGAATTCAAAAGCTGGTGAAAGCGGGCAAATGGCATATTATGGGCGGCTGGTACCTTCAACCCGATTGTAATATGCCCAGCGGTGAGTCGTTTGTGCGTCAAATTTTACTCGGTCGGCGCTACTTTTCGGAAAAGTTTGGTGTCGAGCCTAAGACTGCTATAAACTTTGACCCGTTCGGCCACAGCCGGGGATTGGTCCAGATTTTGGCTAAATCGGGTTACGATTCCTACCTGTTTTGCCGACCTGACCAGACCGATTGCGCCCTACCCTCCGAGGATTTTGAGTGGGTCGGGTTTGACGGCTCTACAGTTACTGGTCACCGCAGTCTGGAATGGTACAATTCCTCCCTGGGAGGCGCAGCCAGGAAAGTAACCGAATGGTTACAAAAACGATCAGAAACCACCGCACCGGTCGGACTGATGCTGTGGGGCGTGGGAAATCATGGGGGCGGGCCGTCGCGTCTGGATTTGGAGAACCTGCAAGTCTTAATCAAAGAAACACGGGACAGTGGACCAGTCGAAATAGTCCATTCTAGCCCCGAAGCTTATTTCCAGGAACTGCGAGAAACCAACAAGAGTTTACCCCAATTCGCGGCTGCCCTGAACGCCTGGGCCGTCGGCTGCTACACCTCCCAGGTGCGAGTTAAACAACGCCACCGTTTACTAGAAAACGAACTGTTTATGACCGAGAAGATGGTTACTCAGGCGGCCATCCAGGGATTACTCCAATATCCTACGACCGAACTACAAAGTGTCATGCAAGACCTTGCTTTCGCCCAGTTTCACGATATTTTGCCTGGTTCTTCGATTCAGCCGGTTGAGGAAGCTGCCCTTCGCCTGATGGACCACGGCCTTGAGATATTATCCCGTCTCAAAACCCGGACCTTTTTCGCCCTCTCCGGTGGTCAGCCAAGAGCCGAAGCGGAAACCATTCCTATCCTGATTTATAATCCCCATCCGTACCCAATCGAGCAGGTTTTTGAATGTGAATTTCAAAGGTCCGACCCTAACTGGCAGGCCGAATTTTCTTACACCCACCTTTTCCAGGGAGACCGGGAACTGGCCTGCCAGACCGAGCAAGAAATGAGCAATTTGAACCTGGACTGGCGCAAACGAGCGGTATTTCGAGCGCAGCTTTTGCCTTCTCAGATGAACCGGTTTGATTGCCGACTAACGGTTTTACCAGCCCGACCAAAGCCCCACCTGCCCGTTGAAGGAGATTATTTTGTTTTCAAGACTGCCGAATTAGAAGTACTGATTAATCGCCAGACCGGATTGTTAGACCGTTATCAGGTGAACGGGGTAAATTATCTAAAGCCGGGGGCGTTTTTGCCGGTAGTGATGGAAGATAACGAAGACCCCTGGGGATCGGCAGTGCAAAGTTTCCAAAAGAAAACGGGTGTTTTCGAGTTGATGGAGAGAGAGGCCGGTAGCCGTTTCTCAGGCGTAGAGGGTCTACTCGACTCGGTGCGGATAATCGAGGATGGACCGGTACGTAGCGTGGTGGAAGTGGTTTTTTCCTACCAGAACTCTATGATCTGCCAGCGTTACAAGCTACCCAGGCAGGGTGTCGAAATCGAGCTGGAACTAATAGTATTTTGGAACGAGAAAAGCCGCATGCTAAAGCTATCTGTACCTACTACCCTTGACGAGCCGACAACGCGCTACCTGGGCCAGGTCGTATATGGTGTAGAAGAACTGGCCCAGGATGGGCGGGAAGTAGTGGCCCAGAAGTGGACGGGCTTATTTGAGCGGACATCAGCCGGGCGGGCAATTAGTTTCATCAACGACGGTATTTATGGCTCAGATTGTAATGGGAGCGAATTAAGACTCTCTTTGCTGCGTTCGGCGGGTTACTCCTCTCTCCCTATTATGGCGCGTACCCTAATGGCGCAGGACCGTTATTCCAGCCGGATCGACCAGGGTGAACGGCACTTTCACTTCTGGTTTAGCGCCGGGCAGGTTGAGGAACGGCTGGCACGAATAGACCGTGAAGCCCTTTGCCATAATGAGAAGCCTTTTGCCCTGTCCTTCTTCCCGGCAGGTACCGGCGAACTAAGTGAATCAGTCTTAACACTTGACGATGAAGCCATCCAGCTATCCGCTTTCAAGAAAGCGGCCGATAGCAATGAGGATTATATTATCAGGTTGTTCGAACCGACCGGGCAGCTTCGCTCTACTTCCATAAAGAGTGATTATTGGGGTATAGAAAAATATGTCGAGCTAAAACCCTTTGAGGTTAAAACATTAAGGATAAATAGCCAGAATATTAATGAAGTAAGTCTTTTAGAAAAATAAGGAAAACCAAATCATCTAAGCTTGACTTTACACATTTTTAGGCTGACAAGGTTGTTATGCTGAATTCGAACTCGATTATTACTCAGACTTTTCAAACATGGTAGGAAAATCCG
>JAYSYV010000052.1:0-7832 GCA_043727245.1 Chloroflexota bacterium
CCATTGCGCTGCCAGCCGTAAGCCGCCCGGTGTTCCGAAGTGCAGGAAATCATATAACCTTCGCGGCAATCGTGGCAGATTCCGCAGCCGCTGATATGGTAAATAATTACCCGGTCGCCACTTTCAAACTGCTTGCAGCCAGGGCCAACCTTGACAATCTGGCCGGACGGCTCGTGACCGGCGATGACGTTTTGATAACCTTCAGGACCGTGGCCCAGGTGTTCCCGGTAAATCGCCCGGATGTCACTTCCGCAAATCGAGGAAGCCTTCATCTTAATCAACACTTGCCCATGCCCCGGTTCCGGCACTTCGTAGTCTAAAATTTCTACCTTTCGTCCCCCCGGCAGCAGTACCCCTCGCATACTCATCGCTAAAATTCCTATCTACTCAACTCTTTGAACCGGCTAAAAGCTAGGCCGGAGTAATTTCCCCATTAATATCCCACAGGTCTTCCCAATCTTGATTTTCTTTCCATAAAAAGACCTGGCCTTTTATAAAGCGACAGTTTTTATCAATCGCGGCAATAGCGGCCATATCCTGGTCGCTGAGTGGTTCAGATACCACCCCTTGCAAGTTGCTCAAATAATTGCGCCGGTTGGTCGAAAACGGTATCGGAGTTTGGCCGCGTTGAATGGCCCACTTCAGGCAAACTACCGCCGGGTGCAGCCCCAACCCCTCAGCTATCCCTACAATTACCGGGTCGTCGGTCGGCACTGTATCTTCAGGGGTCTTATCGCGTTCAGGGCGGTTAGGCGAACCTATCGGCGAAAACCCGATTACTTCGACCTCGTTTGCCCGAAGGAAGTTAAAAAGCTCCGGCTGCTGGAAATGGGGGTGCAGCTCCATTTCGTTGACAGCCGGTTTAATCCTGGCATCCCGCAGAACCAGTTTCATTTTAGGAATGGTCATGTTGGAAGTGCCGATGTGCTTGACAAGGCCCATATCTACCAGCTTTTCCATCTCGGCCCAGGTTTCCATGTACTTTTCGTGGATATAGGATTGGGCATCAGCGCTGCGCGAACTGACATCGGCTTTGGGCGGATGAAAATTGGGGAAAGGCCAATGCACCAGGTAGGTGTCCAGGTAGTCCAGTTGCAAATCTTTGAGCGACTTCTGGCAGGCTGGAATAACATCGGCCCTGGCGTGTTTGTCGTTCCAGAGTTTGGATGTAATCCAGATTTCTTCCCGCCACAAACCGTTTTGGAATAGGGTCTGCAAAGCTTCGCCAATCCGGCTTTCGTTTCCATAGACCGAGGCACAATCGAAATGGCGGTAGCCCACAGTCGCCGCCCCCATAACCGCCTGGGCCACCATTTCTGCTGGGGCGTGGTCAGAGCCAAAAGTGCCTAAACCTATCGCGGGCATTTTGGCCCCGGTGTAAAGGGTACGTTGCGGTACTTTACCTGGATTTACGCTATCTTCGGCCAGGTTAAACCCTGTTTCGCTTTGACTGAGCATTAAATCTTATCCTTTAAGTGAAATTTTGAAGGTATATGCGCGGTCACAGGGCGGCTTGGCGGTCGGTTGAATATCCAATCCCCTGGCATCTTGCGACCAGTTAACTTTCCTGTTTAATTAACCGGCCTGGATTTATAAGTTGCTTTGAACATACCCATAGCCGGTTCAATAAGAAATTTGGAATGCCTGAACAAAAAGGCTGACGGACAAAGCAAATAAACTTTCGTATAAACAAGATTGCATCAAAAAAATGTGAACTTTGAATGAAGGATTAGATGAGCGGCGTTCTCATATGCAGTCAGCCGGAGTGGGGTAAATGAGTTGAAGCAGCGCATCTTCGCGTTTGTTAAATACTTTGTCCTGGATTATTCCATTTTACGGCAGAACTTTTTGAATGGTTTTATGTGAAATCATTTTCACAAGATATGCTGATAATACAATAGTAAAAACCATTTGTCAAGAGGTTCTTCCAGCAATGTATAAATATTCATTCTTGAATTGAATTCGAAATTCTAAAAACCCCTTGACTATCCTTTTAATTCCCGTTATATTAAAGCTATAGGCATTTTTAGAATTTCGCGTATGAAAATAATTGAAATTATTTTCACAAAACCCCGTCACTTTTTCCGCTATTTTTAAGAATGTTGTTGCAATGACTGTATGAATTACGGCTTGAAGCACAGTTCTTATTATGAAGATACTGATTTAGATCAGGGTCAAACTATTTAACATCTACAACGTGTAGGACTTCAGAATATAATTGGTCTTGTATTCAAAGTAATCATTTCAGATATTTGCGACCAAAAGAGGTATTGATAGGCAATGACAAATATTCAGGATGTGGCAAAACAGGCCGGGGTATCAATTTCGACCGTATCACGAGTCTTGAACGGTACGGCTAAAGTTAATGATGAAGTCAAGAAAAGGGTGGAAGCCTGTATCCTGGCCCTGGCTTATCAACCCAACCAGGCAGCCCGCTCGTTACGGACTAACCGTTCCAAAATTATCGGCTTGCTGATTTCCGACATCCAGAATCCTTTTTTTATGCAGCTCATTCAGGGGGTCGAGGAAGAAGCCTTGCGCCACGAATATAGCCTGATCCTGTGCAATTCTAACGAAAATGCACAGCGGGAACAGCAATACCTTGACGTTTTATATTCGGAGCGTGTCGCCGGAGCGATTATTGTACCCACTCGCGAACGCCTGGGTGATACTATCCTGAATAAATTCCGAGAACGCCATATTCCGATTGTAGCGGTGGATCGCCGCGTTAAAGATAAGGATGTGGATGCGGTCCTGGTGGATAACGTCCGGGGCGCTCGCGAAGCCATCGCTCACCTCATCAGCAACGGCTATAGCCGGATTGGCGCAATTACCGGCCCTTTGAACGTCACAACCGGGCGAGACCGCTTGGAAGGTTATCGACAGGCTTTGCGCGAGGCCGGAATTCCGCACGACCCGTCCCTGGAACGTTCCGGCACTTTCGATGCTGCCACCGGTCGGAAACTTACCGCTGAATTATTGAAGTTACAACCGGCTATTGACGCGCTATTTATCGGCAATAATCTGTTGACCCTGGGAGCGCTGGACGCGCTCCACACTCACAACTTGCAGGTTCCGAAAGACATTGGCCTGGTGGGTTACGATGAAACCTACTGGTCATCGCTGGGTTCGCTTTCACTCACCACCGTAATGCAGCCTGCCTATGAACTGGGTTGTGCGGCGGCTTTGCGGCTTTTCCAGCACTTGCAAAACCCGGCTATCCAGAGCCGCCAGGAGGTAATCCTGGCTCCATTATTAATGGTGCGCGGCTCTAGCCTGCCAAAAGAAGTGGGGCAGTTCAAAGTACAGGTTTAACCCAGGCTATTTTATAACTATCAAGAATTGGAGATTTACCAATGTTGCGAGGAAACCTTCTTCACCCGGAGATTTTAGAAGCCCTTGGCCGGGCTGGACACGGCAGTAAAATTCTGATTGCCGATGGCAATTATCCTTTTTCGACCGGCTCAAATCCGCAAGCTAAAAAAGTTTATTTGAACCTGAGTCCCGGCCTGATTTCGGCTACCCAGGTTTTACAGGTCCTGGCCCAGGCCGTACCAATTGAATCAGCCCAGGTCATGGGCAAGGATGGGGACGAACCGACTATTTTCAAGGAATTCCGCGAAATTCTGCCGGATGCAATGGAGCTTCAATCGCTGGAGCGCTTCGCTTTTTATGCCGCCGCCCAGGAAAGCAACGTGGCCCTGGTCATTGCTACCGGGGAAGGGCGCACCTATGCCAATCTTTTGCTCACAATTGGGGTCGTCCAGGGCTGAACGAACGGACGGACATGCCGTTAAAGAAAGTTTTCAATGGCAGCTTACTGCTCAAATGATGTCAACTTAATTCAAGTCTGATATAAGCTCGACTATCAAAGGATACGTTACCTTTTTACCTCTTAAACAGCCAGAATAATATTAGAAGGGCCAGAGCTAACCAGATAATAACTATAACTGCCGCACCCAGACGGCTGACCGGACGCTTTGCCGCTTGGGTGGCCCTGGCCCGGTGTTCTGCCAGCAAGGCTGGGGGAATAAGCCGGATAGCCAGGGCAATTCCCAGCGGAACCAGGATAAGGTCATCCAGGTAGCCCAAAACCGGTATGAAATCTGGTATGAGGTCAATCGGACTCAGGGCGTACGCCGCTACACAGGCCGCCACGATTTTAGCGTACCAGGGAATGCGCGGGTCGCCTGCCGCGAAATAAAGGGCCATTACGTCCCGTTTAAGATTCCTGGCCCACCTGCGGAGCCGACCTGACACGTTCAAAATAGGGCTACCTCTTATTTAACCTGATCGGGGTGCTGGTTTAACCGTTTCTCGCTGCCAAGATTGTCAATTGTTGCCATAGCCTGCTCGGATAATTCAAAATCAAAAATCCCGGCATTTTCCTGCAAGCGTTCTACTCTGGTAGACTCTGGTAACCTTCATAAAAGGCTCCTTTTCTTTTCGGTGTTCGGATATTTATTTGAAGTCTAACTTTTCCAAAACAAGATGTCCAATCAATAAAGACTCTGCTGAATTTTAGAGGATGATATGAAACACTCAGGATTCCATATCTTTGACCTGTCGAGGAGGCAGCCGGTCATAAATCGAGATACCACTAAGCAGCAAAGACATCCAGAAACCGCCGCTGATGTAACCGCCCACCACGTCAGTCAGGTAGTGTACGCCCCGGTAGACCCGGCTCAACCCGACCATAAATACGCTTACCACCATCGCGCTTAACCAGGCGGCCAGTACCAGCGGGTTTTTTATAAACTTGTAGCCCACCCAGCTTAAACTGACACAAAAGCACACGCTAACCGTGGCGTGACCGCTTGGGAAGCTATAACTGCGCAGGCGGCGGTCTGTACTTAGCCAGAGTTGGGGGCGAGAGCGGCGGAAGATAATTTTAAGCACCTGATTAAGTACTACTCCCCCGCCATTAGCTAAGACTATCAACCAGGCAGCATTAGGATGGTTGCGCCGGAGTAATGCACCAAAACTAAGGGTGGTCAGAATAATGATACTGCCTACGCCACCCAGAGCGCTGAAGAATTTGAAAACTTTATCCATAAGCGGGTTGGCAAAACTATGGACCCATAAGCCAAAACGGTTGTCGAGACTCTCAGACTCTTTGCGGAAAATGCCCTCGGCCAGTTCTTCAAACAACTTGGCTGAAATGACCGCTCCGCTCAGGCCAAGAAAGACAAATAAGGCCATTTGCCGGATGACCCCGCGCAAGGCTTCCCACATTGTATCTTTTTTGCCCGATTTGTTGAGGCTATTGCTACTCGCTAGTTGTATGAAAGGCAGCTTCATAGTTTGACCTGGCTTATGTTCCCTTTTTATTAGAACTTGCGGCAGTTTCAATCATTCGGCGGTAACGAGCTTCCGCCAGCGAATAGATACCGTAAGCAATCAGTCCGACCGCTACAATCCCAAGCAATATCTGGCCGTAAGGCTGACCGGATAATTCATTTAATGCTCCACCCAAACCTTTAGCCTGGTCAGGGTTTCTTTGCAGAGCGGCTATAATCAAAAAGAGGCCAATAACACTGAAAACCAACCCACGAGCGGCCAGACCAAACCTACCAAGTCGAATAATCCATTTTTTAGTCTCTGTACTCATTTCCCCCACTTCCAGATGTTTCTGAAAGCTAGCTTTGTACGCTTTATAAAACTGAAATCCGGCTGCCCCTAACACTACCAGGCCCGCAATGATTACCAGCACCATGCCAAGCGGTTGCTTTAATAGCTCGGCCGTCCAGTCTTTAGCAGTAGCATCCGAGTTTTCTCCGCTATTGCCTGCCCCGGTAAGCAATTTAAAAGCTCCGAAGGCCAGCGTGATGTAAGAAAGGCCAACTCCGGCATAGAAAAGACGATTCGCGATGCCTTTCGGCTCGGAGCCTTTGGCCTCGGTATCAGCAACCGCTTTAATAAAGCTCCATAAGGCGTAACAAGCCAGCCCAAAGATCATTATTCCAAGTAAGATTTTACCAAAAGGCTGTTCGTAAATCGCCTGGATGGCTCCCTTCCGGTCGGTAGTAGCACCACCATTGCCCAATGCTGCCAGGGAGGCCAATCCGCCAATTATTATATATACTAACCCTTTGGCCGCATAACCTAACCGACCTAAAAATATAGTAGTTGGGTTACGGGCAGTCTCTTGAACGGTTTGTTCAACCGCTCTGCCTGGACTCGGATTGGCCGAATTTGAGTTTGAACTGGTCTGTTTCATAAAATTTTCTCCTGCACCCCGCATTACCTTTTCGGGGTGGAATAGTTCATAATGGAAAACTCATGAATTCAAGCAGAACTAACCGAGTTCTCTTATAGCACATTCGTTATGTCAGGTTGGGAAATTTTGTCGCTGGCTTGGTTTTGCCCGGCACTCTCATCGTTCTCAGACCGGCCCGAAGGAACCCTGACCAGCAGGGCCGCCGGGTGTATTTTGTATTTCAAAGGCGAGCTAAAATTGCGCGTTTCCCCATCAAAAGCGACCCGCAAATGATGGCGCGTTGCGTAAACTGTGGCCTCACTAACTTCGGTTTGAGTTACCAGCGGAGATTGGTCCAATTTCCCTCGTAAAAAGCTGGCCGCTACCCGGAAAAGTTCAAAAGGAGTGCTGGCTTTCACCAGGAAAGTATCGAAAACCTGGGCATCCAACCTGGCCCGTTGACCTGCTCCTAAAGGAGAGGTGTTTATCCGATTGTTGGAGAAAAATAGTAACCCAACTTTCAAATTCTGGACTTCGCCATTGATTGCCAGCTTGACATGCCAGAGATTGGGACGGCGTAAGACGCTCAAACCGGCCAGGAGATAGGCGAACCATTTGCCCACCCGCTCCTCATGTTTTTCGCGCTGCTTCACCAACCTGGGGTATATCCCGATACTCGAATTATTTAAAAAGTAATAACCGTTGACCTCGCCAACATCAATCTTCATTTCAGTTGTAGTATCATCAAACAGAGTCAGGGCTTGTTCCAGGTTAGACGATACACCAATATCACGGGCGAAATGGTTGAGCGTGCCAAAAGGAATCACTACCAGCGGCACGTTGGTATTAACCAGGCACGAAGCAACCGAATTAATCGTGCCATCACCACCCGCCGCGCCAATCACCTCAACGCCATGCTTGAGGTAAGTCTTTATTACTACGGAAAGGTTTTCACTTCTTTCTATAATATGGACCTTTAAATCCGGTTGCTGACGAACTGCTGCAAGTAAACCTTGCAGCAGTTTACCTTTTTTAGCCCTACCGGCCCTGGCATTGACGAATAATACCTTTTTCATAAGAATGGTTTGTTATCACACCTTTAGATTATTTGAAATAGTAGTTGCCAAAATTCCACCTGTCCCAACTGAAATTGGTACGCAAGAATAAGACCAGCGGACCAGGCTGGAGTCCAGAGTAAGGCATAAAATCTACTAAAAAAGCTAGACCGGGTATAATCCGTTAAGATGTTACATCGAATAAGAAAAACGACTTTGTTAGCCCTGATTTCCTGTAAATCCCCAAAGGAGCCATAAATGCCAAAGAATACCAACATTCTCTTAATTCGTCACGGTGAAAAACCTTCCGACCAGAACGATACAAGGTTGAACCTGGCCGGACAGGCTCGTGCGATGGCCTACATCGTTTATTTTCAGAATTTCAAGATTAAATCTCAGGTTATAAAGCTCGATTACCTGTTCGCCACCGCACAATCCGCCCACAGCAATCGCCCTTATCTCACTTTACACCCGCTGGCCCAACAACTTAACCTCGCCATCAACAACCAGTTTGAAAATACCGATGAAGATGTTGCCACACTGACAAATTTGATTCAAACCGACCCAAAATATAACAA
>JAYSYV010000053.1:0-2539 GCA_043727245.1 Chloroflexota bacterium
TAGCGCCAATCTTAGAAACACTCGGTAACCATCCAGCCTTGCCGGTTGGTTTTATCGTCTGGTTCAACTCTTTGCCAGTTCACATCTGTGGCGCTTTGCGTATCCTTAACCGTCCGCTTTTCATCATAAATTCTGAAAAAACTTCCTTTAGTGAAGATTTGGATTATCTGAGCCTGATAGCTGGGGTCCTGGCGCAACCGGCAATCATCGAGCAGCCTGGCTACTTTAAAAGCAGGTGTTGGCGGAACCGTAGGCGTAGCGGCTAGGGTTGGAGTTGGCACGGCAGGTGTAGCAATAATGGTTACAGTCGGTTTAATGGATGTCGTGGCTGCCCTGGCTGTAGTTCCGGTGACGCTGGTCGTGCCTGTAGCGGTGGTTTTGGTGGCAACTACTCCCCCGATGCCGGAAGTGCTGGGAGTACCGGGAGTCTGCGCTCCACCGGGAGTTTCGGTAGCCCGGACGGCCCCTACGGTTATATCGTTACTGCCGGTAATATCAATAAAGCGGGCGAAATCGGGCCGCAAGACAACAAAAATCAATATAACAAAGGCAATTATCGAAGCAATTGAAACTATGGTAACGTCCGCGCAGCCAATACGCGGGCCACGTGGTTGCCGGAACCAATCAGGTGGTTGCTGCGACATAAATTATGTTCTTCCTCCGGGAGGGCTTGAAAGAGGCCCAGGCTTACCGGAATAAGCCTTATAAAACTTCAAATAGCTGCTGTCCGGCAGGCAGTAGGGCTTATTCTACTACAAACCGGGCAGGTTGTCAGTAAGCTTTCATGGAGCTTGCTTTTTGGCGTAAAAAAAAGTATAATTTCTGCTCAGGATTAAATCTGACGGGCATGGGGCCTTTGCTGTTTTTAGAACCAGTAGCCGGAATAATCCGGTCGGCCCGCTCTGTATGTATTTTATTAGGTCGAAAGGGGTTAAGAATTTACAATGGGCGCTCTACCCAAACAGAAAGTTAGTCGTTCGGTCCAGGGCCAACGCCGGTCGCACCAGGCTCTGGTTCCTCCTCATCTGGTTGATTGCTCGAACTGCGGCAAGAAACGCGTACCGCACACGGTCTGCGATAGCTGCGGTTTTTACAAAGACGAGCAGGTTATTGAGATTCGCCAGAAAGCGGCTAAGAACCAGTAATTTTGAAAATCTATTGAGCGGCTGCCCTATCTATGGCGCAGCCGTTCTTTGTGTCATCCGTCTACCGGTTGGACTGGCCGGGTATTACCTCAACTAAAATCAAAACAATTTGATTTACGAAGCGCGTACTTACACCGCCACACCAGATAAACTCGAGGAGTTGCACCAGCGTTTCCGTGACCCTATCCTCCGTGCCTTCGCCTGAAACGGATTCGAGGTAATTGGTTTCTGGGAACCGGTCCAGACCGATAACAGAGAACTAATTTACCTGCTGGCTTTTCCGGATCAGACTGCTTGCGATACAGCCTGGGCCGCCATTGAGATGGACTCTGAATAGTTTAAAGCAAGGGCCGAGAGCAAACGCAACAGTATTCTGGTCGAATTAGTTGTCAGCTGGATGATGCAGCCAACCGACTATTCACCTTTGAAGTAGAGGGTCTTTAACGCCAACAGTTAGCACCTATAAAGGAGAATGCCCGTGAGCAAGACCGCCTGGGTTTTTCCGGGGCAAGGTTCGCAAGTGGTTGGAATGGGCTTTGCACTAGCCCAAAAGTATCCAAAAATAGCCCAACTTTACACTCAGGCCGACGAGGTCCTGGGTTATTCGCTTTCTGGGCTGTGCTTTGAAGGCCCGGAAGCCGAACTGACCCGTACCGACAATGCCCAGCCCGCTTTGCTTGTCACCAGCCTGGCCTATCTTATGGCTATCCGGTTGAGCCAGCTCGAAGTCCTGGACGAGCCGCCTCTTTTCGTGGCCGGACACAGCCTGGGCGAGTATACGGCCCTGGTCGCCAACGGTTCTTTAAAGGTCGAGGATGCCCTGAAACTGGTCCGGGAACGGGGCCGCCTGATGAACCAGGCCGGACAGGGCCAGAGTGGGGCCGGTAGCGGCATGGTCGCGGTCATTGGGGCCGACGATAACCAACTGGAAGAACTGGCTCGCCAGTGCGGAGTCGAGATCGCCAATTATAACTCGCCCGGCCAGACTGCCCTGAGCGGCACTACCGAAGGGCTGGCCCGCTTTACCCTGGCCGCTAAAGAAGCAGGTATCAAAAGAGTCATTCCCTTGCCGGTGAGCGCAGCTTTTCACAGCACTCTGATGCGCCCGATGGCGGCCCAACTGGGCCAGCTCATCGCGGAAATTACTTTCAGTCCGGCTAACTTCCCCCTGGTTTCCAATGTTACCGCCCAATCCTTGCCTCTGGATGACCCTGCCGCTTTGCAACAGGAATTGACCGTCCAGACCTACAGCCCGGTGCGCTGGGTAGAATCGGTACGGACTATGTACGCCGGAGGAGCGACCCGTTTTGTGGAAATCGGCACTGGCAAAGTGCTGGGCGGCCTTATCAAGCGGATTGAGAAAAGCGCAGAAGTAGTTAGCTCGGAAGACGTAT
>JAYSYV010000054.1:0-2538 GCA_043727245.1 Chloroflexota bacterium
AAAAAGGAGCCATTTTTGAAATTTTTGAGGGTTTCTAAGCAAATTTTGGGTAAAAAAGACGATAGCAATAGATAACTGATATTATCCCTTACTATTTAACTCTCTTTTCAGCTACTTTGCAAGTCATTTGACACTCAATTGTTTAGTCCGTATAATTTAATTGGTAACAGGAAAAAGAAAAAGGGAGCAAAAAACAATCCCAGTGTAGGTTTTCAAAGTTATTGAGTTTTGTCTCATAGTTTTTGAGCTGGAATTGTAATTTTTTGTGATTACATCTTTGTAAAGCGTTAAAGCTAATTAGCTAATCTCAATAACCTTGAGAAAAGAGAAGGGGAAACTCAATAATTGTGATAAATCAACTTAATAACCTTGAGAAAAGAGGGAATGAGTTGTGGGTGCGGCTGCTCAATAATTACGAAAACCTACACCAATGGAAAAACCGGAATGGAAAAGAAAACTTCAGATGGTAAATCCGGAAAAGTCCCCCGCAAAAAGTCCTAGCCCTAAAAAGCGGGGAGCACCCCGTGGAAACACGAATGCCGCTAAAATTGGGGAGGATTTACGGTTGGAATTGTTCTTATCCAAACCAAGACGGATGTTTTTCGAGGAATGGTTTACATTAAAGTTTGGCCGAGCGGCCTTAAATGAAGATGAGCTACGGGAAGCCGCCCGCCAACTAGCCAACTCCGCGATAGATCAGGCCATTGTAGAAGAATTTAAGCTTCGTTACCCTAATCGGTTCGGTGGGAATGAAGTGTTTTGAAGGATCTAGATAGAAAGTTAAGAAGCAGTGCCAATTAGTGAACTTTATAAGGTTGACAGCCAAAGATATTAGGAAGGAAAAGGAAAAAGATGGCAAGAACAAGTTCAAAAGGTAAGTGCCATTTTTGTGGAGCCGAATTTAGTAAAGCCACAATGAGCAAACATTTAGCGACCTGCCCGGCCCGCTCATCTGGTGCAGTCACTGCCAGCCCATCTCGTCAGAAAACCCCACCTACCCAAACCAGACTTTTCCACCTGGTTGTCGAAGGTCGGGGTGCGCCGATGTATTGGATGCACCTGGAAATGCCGGTCGAGGCCACCCTTTCTAACCTGGATAGTTTCTTGCGCGAGCACTGGCTGGAATGCTGTGGGCATTTAAGTGCATTCAATATTGGTGGGGAGGCTTATGCCAGCACGGTTGACCGGGAATGGGGCATGGACGAAAAAAGTATGCGAGGAGTTAAACTGGGCAAGGTTCTGAGCGTAGGTCAGCAGTTTGAACACGAATATGATTTTGGAACTACCACCGAGTTGAAGCTTAAGGTTGTAGCCGAGCGTGAA
Source organism: Chloroflexota bacterium (assembly GCA_043727245.1). Taxonomy (GTDB): domain Bacteria; phylum Chloroflexota; class Chloroflexia; order Chloroheliales; family Chloroheliaceae; genus 54-19. The sequence continues at coordinate 1,324 of JAYSYV010000054.1, forward strand.
GGAACGGCCGTCAAAGGTAAGAGTGTACAGGTGTTAGCTCAAAATGATGCGCCTGAAATCCCATGTGAGAATTGTGGCAAGTTAGCCACGCAGGTCTGCAGCCAATGTATTTACGAGGGTGAAGGCTGGGTTTGTGATGATTGCGCCGAGGAACATGAGTGTGGGGAGGATATGCTTTTGCCGGTAGTAAATTCTCCCAGAGTCGGAATGTGCGGCTATACCGGTTAAAGTAAGGCTTGTAAGTAACAAGAGGAAAACACTGGATGAGCCGTAACAAACGCCGTCACTCACCCCAGTGGCTCTGGGAAGAGAGTTTACTTGAAGCATACTATGACCATTGCTGGCGAGAAGTGTTGAACCCACTCTACGAGCAGATGGACCGCTGGAATAAAGGCGAGTTACCGCACGAAGAAATAAGTGGGGTTATTCACCAGACCCACAAACAAACGGCTCGGCTATACAACCTTTTCAGTCAAAAGCGTGATTTTTTGGTTGTAATAGCCCAGCAGGAGCAAGATTAGTTCAACTCCTGGTTGACCGCCCACCCTGCCCCGAGTGAAGTGGAGCTGCGCCAGTTGGTACCAGAACCAGAGGACTTGCAGGAAGGCAGTCAAGGAGATGAATAAGGATTATGCTTCCTCTTCAACCTCTTCAGCCAACAGTGAAATAAGCGCCGGGCTGGAGGCACTCAAAGCGGCTATTCAAAGCGAATGGGGAAGGGGTCTGATCTTACCTGGTGAGAAAGCCCAACAATATGTTGACCAGTTTTTCAGTCGTAAGTTTTTGGTCAACAAAATAAGTGGCAAAGTAGAAGGTAACCACGGCACTTATACCGTAACAATCGAGCTGAAAGCAAATAACCGGCTCACTTCAGCTTGCAGCTGTTATATCGGTAAAGGCGGCGGTTGTCATCACTGTTTAGCGTTGGGTTATACCTTTGTGAAAGCACCTCAAAGTTTTGAGATGGTTGCGGTTAAGCGGCTGGAAGCAGTAAAAACTACAGAAGATTTAGCGGTATTTCTCAAAGAAGTTAGTCTGGATAGTTTGTTGGAGGATTTGAAAGCGAGGGGGATTAGCCAGAAGCAACTGGCCGAAACGGTCGGAATAAGTCCCCGGCAACTCAGCCTAATCAAGGCCGGTGAGGCACGAAACCGTTTCTATAATGAGTTAGGGCCTCTAAAGCTGAGCTGTCTGTGGATGCTAGAGCATTTCAAA
>JAYSYV010000055.1:0-7817 GCA_043727245.1 Chloroflexota bacterium
TAAAGCCAGCAAGGCGCCAAAAGCCCCGTACAACCCGGCCAGGGTATCGCCCAGGCTGATACCGATACGGGTGGGAGGCCGGTCTGGATATCCGGTAATATGCCGGAGGCCGCCCATTGCCTCGGCTATGCCGCCAAAACCTGCGCGGTCCCGGTAAGGGCCGGTCTGCCCGTAACCGGAAATTCGTACCAGGATCAGGTCCGGGTTAAGAGCTTTGAGAGTTTCATACCCCAGGTTCCATTTTTCAAGGGTGCCGGGCCGGAAGTTTTCCAGCACTACATCCACGTGGGGAATTAAATCGTGCACGATTGCCTGGCCCTCAGGGGTTCGCAGGTCCAACGTGATTGGTTTTTTGTTGCGAGCCTGCAACCGCCAGAACATGGAGGTATCTCCCTTGAAAAGGCGCCATTGCCGCAGCTCATCCCCACTGCGGGGCCGTTCTACTTTAATTACTTCGGCCCCAAACTCGGCGAAAAGGCGCCCGGCGTAAGGAGCCGCCACCAGATTACCAAGTTCCAGAACTCTATAGCCCTCCAGCGGGCCGCTTTGTTGGTCAGGCATAACTTTAGCTCCACAGCATCTTTAAGGTTCCCAATAAACCGCTAACGCCAAAGGCAAGCAATTTTAGGAATCAAAACTCAAAGTGCTAAATCAGGATTTGAAGGCAAACCGGTATAGTATTCAGATAATCAGAGTGAAAAAGGTAAAAAAGCGACTGCTTTTCACACTTGACCGCACTGTCAACTATGCTTGTAAATTATCATAACATATAGAAATAGCTTGTCAATCTTGATTTTCAAAATCAATATATTTTTGTATTTACTAATTTTTTAGCCTCAAAAAACAAAGTATTGATAAAGTTATCAATATGTTCTATACTAATAAAAATAAGACCAGAAATAAATTGAAACGTTTGGCAGTTCAGGGGATTTAAAATTATGAGTGTCTCAAACGACCGCTATTTATCGGCACGAGAGGCGGCTTTAAACCTGGGCATAAGCATAGATACACTTTATGCCTATGTCAGCCGCGGTTTACTCCGCTCTGAAGCCGCTGCTGACCAGAAACGCAGCCGCCGATATTCTTTTGAAGAGATTGAACGCTTCAAACAACGCCGCCAAGAGTACCGGCATCCCGACCGGGTGGCCGCCGGTACAATGCATGCCGGTATGCCGGTAATGGAGTCGGCGATAACCTTGATAACTGAGGAGCGGTTTTATTACCGGGGCCAGGATGCCCTGAAGCTTGCTAATAATTGTAGTGTTGAACAGGTAGCGGCCTTAATCTGGACCGGTGATACAGCCAGAGACACGACCTTGTTTTCGTCCGCTCAGTCTGAGGGCCGGGCGTCTCGTTATAACAAGGTGAAATCTCATCTTCAGGGTCTGGGATCACTGGAGGCATTTCAAATAGGGCTAACCCTGGCCGCGCTTGAAGATATTGCCGCTTATGATCTGAGGCCAGATGCAGTCGCTCAGACCGGCGCACGAGTGCTGTACCTCTTGGCCGATATTATTGCGGGTGGCAAAATCCAGAATGAAGGAATTGCCCAAACCGTCCAGGATGGTTGGATACAAGATAATCCGGCGGCGGTCGAACTAATTAAGATTGCCCTTATCTTGTGTGCCGACCAGGAATTTAACGTCACTACCTTCGCGGCCCGTTGTGTTGCCTCGGCTGGTGCCAGTCCCTATGCGGTGGTAGGAGCTGGGTTAGTCGCTTTACAAGGAATTAAACATGCCGGACAAACCGACCGGATTGAAGCCTTTTTACGGGAGACTGCCAGAGCCACAAATGTCCGGTCTGCGATTACCAGCTTACTAAAAAGAGGTGAAGCTATTCCTGGATTTGGTGAGGTAGTACCTGGTTTTGGCTCTATTTTCTACCCCGCTGGAGACCCTCGTGGTAAGATGCTACTCGAACAAACGACTTATTACTTCCCTACTTCACCGGTAGTGGCGCTGGCTCAGCAGATTACAGAAGAAACACAAAATTCACTCGGTGCAAGCCCAACCGTTTTCTTCGCGCTGGTTACGCTGGCGCGGTCCTTAAATTTGCCTCCAAATGGAGCCATCGCGCTTTTTGCTCTAGGCCGCACAATCGGTTGGATTGGTCATGCCATCGAACAATACCAGTCAAATGACGTGCTTAGACCTCGGGCGCTATACAATGGCCCGGCGGTACAGTAGCAAAAGTAATTCAACCGCATCCATTTTATTGAAAGAATACCTGCTTCCACCATCTTTGGCCGGATGGTGGAAGTAGCCAGTAAGGGTATGGAACACGGTTTATATGAATGCAGTGATAGTACAACTTCGAGCAGAAGGAAAAGAAGTAAAAGATGAAGATTTGGCACACATCTGGCCTACCCGAACGGAACATCGCAACGTTTATGGCAAATACCATTTCAATTTAGAGGAAGCCAGTAACCGGCAGGGCTTGCGACCACTGCGACAAAGTAACCCGGAAGCTGAAGTGGAACTGGAATGAATTGCAGTTGGTCGCCAAAGGTCAGTAAGTTACAAAGCTAACGATCTACCGACTCCTTTTGGGGGTCTCCCGAACATTTAGTGGTGCCTCTTTTTACTGAGCCATTTAAGCCAATAATACTCTTGTTCGGAGCAATCCAAAGGAGGCCCGACCGAACATGGACCTCTTTATTAATTTTAACTTATTCACAAACCCTTCAACTGGTCCCTGACTCCACCGCATTTTTAAGCCCGCTCTAACAGCCGCTTCATCTCGCCGTACCACTCGAGCAAAACTCTTTAACGCTTCTACCTCACTGGCTTCTACTTCATCAAGCCATTCCGATAGCCCAACTTCAGTTCGCTCTGCCATCAGTTTTCTAAATTGCTGGACCAGGTTATAGCCCCTGGCTACTTTTGGCGCGGCTTGTAAAATCTTTTTGAGCTGATTGCTTTGGGTTTCTTTCAACCGGTGACCTGGTAAAAACATGCTCCAGCTTAACCGTCGGATTGAAGGTGTAGAATCCAGGATAGAAAGTGAATTAATTCCGGTATAGTTTTTTGCATCAAGTAGGGTATCCTTTTCTTGAAGATTGAAAGTTAGGCAATTTCAAGAATAAGGATGCCCGGAAGGATGCTGGATAAAATGGCTCGTAGCTCTATCAAGTTCCATAAACGTCAGGGCGACTCTAATTTAGAGATTGCTCAAAAAGTCGGTCATCATAGAAATACCGTAACCCGTGTGCTTAAACAACCTGTCTATCTCGAATCTAAACCTCGCCATAAAGCCAGCGCAGCGGCTGTCTTCGACGACCAAATCTACCAATGATTCGAGCAGAAACTGCCTGTTAAAAGAATGCTTGAACTAGCCCTGACCGACCATCTTCATCCTTACACCGGCGGGCATACCGTCTTTTATGACTACCTTCGTAAAAAGAGACTGGCTCGTGAACTCAAACCTTCGCAGATTGCGGTACGTTTTGAAGGGCTGCCCGGCGAATACTTGCAGATCGACTGGGGCGAAGTGCGGAATTTCCAGTTTTCTCGCCACCAATTACTGCCGCAAACCAAATATTTCTTTGCCGCTCGCCTCAAATGTTCCCGGTTTATGTTCGTGAGTTTCCAGGATCATATGCACGAGGAAATTCTTTTACGCTGCCTGCTCGAGTGCTTTTTACAAATAGGTGGCGTACCCTGGGCCATCGTTACGGATAATATGAAGACGGTAACGTTGGGCCGGGATGATCATTTTAAGCCTATCTGGAATCCGGCTTTTCTGAAGTTAGCCTTTGAATTCAATTTCCACCCGGAAGTATGCGCTCCGGCCAGCGGAAACCAGAAGGGTGCCGTCGAAAACCTGGTTAAATTCGTTAAAAGTAACTTTCTACCTGGCCGCACTTTTTATGATGAAGCGGACCTGGCCGACCAACTCACTGACTGGCTGCACCAGGTCAACCATTGTAGACCAAGTGATGCCACCGAGCGGATTCCGGTAGAACTTTTGCGTGAAGAGCAGCCTAAATTCGGCGGTTTGCCACCCAGCACGCTGGATTACGGCATCTTCGAGACCGTGGTGGTTAACCGCGAAGGGCTGGTAACAATTGAAACAAACCGCTACAGCGTTCCGGCCCAACTGGTCCGCCAAACCTTGACCGCCAGGATTTACAAAGAGCGAATAGAATTGTTCCAACTCCAATAACTGGTTGCGACCCATTTAAGAGATATGGGCCGTAATGGTCGCCATATTATTCCAGACCATTTTGAGGCGGCTTTCAAAGTTAAACCACGTGCCCGGGTCATGGTCTACCGTGACTGGCTGGTCGCCCTTTCTTCAGAGGTCGCAGATTATGTGAGCGAAATCTGCCATAAGCAACGTGAAAGCATGAACGAGCAGATGCTGGGTTTGTACGAACTAGCGGTGGATTTAGGAACAGCGGAATTTATGGCAGCGGTGGAATTGGCTGGGGAGCAGCATCTTTTCGGGACGGAATATATTCGAGCGATTGCCACCAGAGCCGGAGCTGGTTCAAAACTGGATGAGGCAAAAGGAAAAGCCCTGGCGCTTCCGGACGGAATGGGCCAGCAGCCTGCCCAATTCCAGGTGGAACGGCAACTGGCGGATTACGAACGTTTCGTTGCCAATGCGGCCCAGGTCTTTGAGGTCACATCTGAAGTCGAGGTCAGGACCGGGATTGAGGTAGCCTTATGAATAGTCTCGAACAAAAACTGGTGCAATTAAAGCTAGCTCGCGTCCGACAGATTTACCCGGAATGGATCGAGAGAGCCCGCCAAAGTGAAATGGATTATTTAGAATTTCTCGAAGAGCTTTTAGATGAAGAAGTGCTGGCTCGGCAGGAGAACCAGTTAAGAAAACGGCTGCGGCAAGCTGCCTTTCCGTTTAATGCAACCCTTGAACAGTTCGACTTCACTTCAAGACCGGAACTCAAGCGGTCGGTGATGCTACGTTTTTTCGACAGCAGCTTCATTGAGAAGGCCAGCTCTTTAATTCTTATTGGACCATCCGGCCTGGGGAAAACTCACCTAACAGTTAGTGTCGGCACTCGCATGGTGCAACTGGGCTACGAGGTGCGTTTCATTACCGCCCAGAAGCTGGCGAACGCAGTTCTAGCCAGCGCTTCTCGCATTGAAGTAGAGAAGATCCTGGAGCCATTGATTAAATGTGACCTACTGATTCTAGATGAACCGGGCTATCTGACTTTGGATGCCCGATTAGGGCCAATTCTCTATGAGATCGTAGCCGACCGCTACGAGAAGCGGGCGACGCTAGTAACCTCGAATAAAAGTCTGGCGGTATGGGGCGAGTTAGTGGGCGGAGGGGACAATGCTTTAATGATGGCGTTGATCGACCGGTTACTACATCACGGCGAAGTGTTTTATCTGAAGGGAGCAAGTTACCGGATGCGGGGTAAAGACCAAACGGCAGTACCGCCAAATTTGAGTTTAAATACGACCGGTTTTCCCGCTTCCGGTGTCAAGACCGGAAGCGGAACGGCAACACGAACAGATCAAAATTCCGGTTCCGGGTATAATGCTTCAGAAAATGGGGTAAAAAGCCAAGAAATGTTGAAAGAAAGTGTAAAACAGGTCAGTGCACCAAACTAAACCGGATTTTTTGCGTTAAACGCACACTTGACAAACGGATTCTACATACTTATGGGCGACTGTTATTTTCTTTTTGCTATCCTATTGTAAATTGAGGCAAATGTTGCAAATAGTTACTACTTGTATTAATCCCACTGGGGGTTAACAGTCATCACGGCCTATTTCTAAAAGGTGAATTTTCTCAAACCAGCTAAAAAGACGGGAAAATTGCCCGAGTGCCATAGCCAAAAACAAAAACGGCCCTAATGGCTTCTTAGGCGCGAAAATCAAGTAACTAAATAAAACAACCTGCCAGTTTTAAGCTAACAGGTTGTTTTATTTGGATTCATGTAGTTGGTAGCCTTATTCGGTTCGGCTAAGCCTGGGAGCTAAGAACGTGGAACCGGTCCGGTGTAGCAATGCCCGTTAGTATCGCTAGTCAGGAAAGAAAGTTCCCTTGTAGCGGTTACGGTGACAGTCCAGCCAGTAGAGGGAGAGAAAGCAAAAGTCTGCTCAATCTTACCGGAGCTAGAGTTAAAGGACTCGGTACCACTGATGTTGCCAGCGGTATCCGCAGTAGACACCAAACTGTATGAGCCTTTTACATCACCAAGGCTTACAACGGGTCCCCGACCATAGTTATTTAAAACGCCGGTCCATTGTCCCTTTTCACTGTTATAAGTAACTCCGTTTACCACAGACTCTTTACTTTGGACTGAGGTCTGCGTGCCAACAAAATACCCGCAGGCGTCAAGTGTCGTGGAAGAACCAGTTCCATGAGTGTTTTCTGCAAAAGCTGGGACAATCGTCAGTGTTACTGCTATTAGTAGCATAGCAAGAACTGAGCTTATCTTCTTGAACATATTCTTTAACTCCCCCTTCCTTTTCAACGCCAAATAACCCTTCCACAACGCAGATAGTTTAAATTAAATTGGGGTTAAAAAGATTTAATAAACCATTTTAACTTCATATGCTACTGCTGTCAATAACTTTTAAAATATGACCCAAACAGACATAGGTATGCTGAGGGGCAAAGTGCTAACCACTTGAAGTTTGATCGGTGCTGTTACCGGATGGGCAGCGCCTTTACTTGGATTGATGAGGGGCTGTGAAATACGATCCCTCATGCATAATTAATTACCCACCATGCCATTATCCAAGAGCTACCCTTATTTTCTCACTCTCAAACATTTGCCCGTACTCAAGCATAAAACCAGTAGCGTTTTTAGGCACTTCAAAAGTGATCCAGCCCCTGACCTTATCCCCTGCCGGTATATCGTTAGTACCTGCAATTCGGGGTTCTTTCTGTCCGAAGACGGTAAAGTCGTACTTATAGCCCTGGCCGTCTTTGACCGAGGCATATAAACCGTTTGCGCTTACCCCTTTGGCTTTATTACTACCGATGGTAATATCTACCGCTAACATGATGTTACCGGCTTTAGCTTTTCCAATATCGTTGGATGTATCGAAGTTATCCAACTTCTGGACGCTGTTGACGGTGAGGGTATAACCGTTTAACGCAATGGTTTCGCCAATCTGGCCCAATTTCAAAGTAGCGGCAGTTGGCGCAGCCTGGGCCGCTCCCTGGTTAGATACAGGCCCGGCGGTGGCGACTACCTGCTGCTGGTTTGTGTTAGAGCTTGATTTGCTGCCACTTGCGGCAACGGCCAAGATACCACCGAACACCACAAATACAAGTATCATGGTCGCCCACCAGGGCCATTGTTTAACCGCCCGGGGGTGCTGTACGCCCCCGTAAACACCGTTAGGGTTATACTGCTGCGGCTGTTGGTAGTAGCCCTGCGGCTGGCCCTGAAGGGGTGAATTAATAGGTGTTTGCCATCCTGTAGGCAAAGGTTTAACTTCCGGGTATTTCGGCGGTTGTTGGGGGTAAAGTTGCCTTGGTTGCTGTTGAGGTGATTGCGAATTACCCCAGGGGTTCTGTGGTTGCGTCATTGCATATTCCTTTTCCCATATAGTTTATATTTTTTTCCAAAGAAAAAATATAAACTAACTTTAGTCTTAAATTTTTTATGGAAAACGTCAATTTATTCGGGGCTGTCATTATCCAAAGGTTTTTGTCAACATTTTTTGCAATGCCGATTTTTTAATGGTAAAGCGGTAGGGTGGTGTGCTTAACTCCTTTCCAATGGTTAATCTTTATGTTCGGCCTCGTCCATGGTTTCTTCTCCACTACTGGCGGCTGGCTTGTCATTCGGGCCAGACCCCACCAACCGGCAGTTACAA
>JAYSYV010000056.1:0-2534 GCA_043727245.1 Chloroflexota bacterium
TAGATTATCTTCCGCAGCCTGATTAAATGAAAAATTAGAAAAACACTGGCAATAAGACTGCACCACACCACCAGGCCAGTGTAGGAAAAGGGATTAAATAAGGTACTCAAGGCGGCAGAGGCCCGCAAATCCCGGTCGGTCCCTAGCTGCGAGCTATAAATAGAATTTCGGAAGGCCAGTAGCGTCGCTACCAGCAGCGGACTGCCCAGCGCAAGCCCTGTTAAACCGGCTATCAATACGCGGGTGATTTTCTGAAAATTAGCTTTATAGTGATATAGCTGGACCAGCAGCAAGTAAATTGTATAAAGACCCAGGTAGAGCGTGTTATACCAATCCGTATAGATACAGGCGGCCAGGGTTATACCGGCCAGGCCCAAATAGCGCCATTGTTTGTTAGCCAGCCCCAGGTGTAAAAAGAGAATATAAAAAGGCAAATACTGGGTGGACATGATATTGGTGATACTGGCTACGATAGTATCCCAATGGGGCATGTTAAAGGTATAGATTATTCCGGCCAGGATTGAAGCAATATAGCTCCTGGTAAAATAGTAGGCCACGCCAAAAGCTCCGACTCCAGCCAGCGTAAAAGAAATGAAAATCACGCTGTTGTAAGCCGAAGCGATACCAAAGATTAGCTGAAAAGGCAGGGTAATAATCCCGTTGAAAAGTTGCAGGTCGTGAAAATATAGTTCCAGGGGATGCGATGGGCCGAAATAAGGGTAATACAGGACCGGCGTTCTAAACGGGTTATCCAGGTGAAACAGGGCCTCTTTTATCCACCAGAAATTCCAGAGATTTTGAAAGCGGTCTTCTATACCACCTTTAGGTACGCCATCGGTAAAATGCAGCACAGTCGGCCAGGTAATCAGGATGGTCAGGGCCAGGAAAAGTAAAGTTATAGCAGCCCAATCCTGCCAGCGCAATCCCAGAGCCGCAGGTTTCCCGTCATTACTTTCGCTCTGCTGGCCTGGTTTAGCTAACCGGGTTAAGTTCTGGTGCAAATAACTAAGCACTCTCGACCTCCGCCGGTTTTAGAGTGGGACTGGCCTTTTCAGGTCTGCTTTCTTGATAGTAAGCCAAAGCCAGATAGCCAAACAAGGCCAGGGTGGCTACGGATAAGCCGCGCTTGAACCATTCGTTGCTAATAACCATACTCCATACAAAAGGATAGTCGTCTAAAGTGTATTGTTTCCAACGGCTATAATCATACAAAGCCGCCACCAGATGAATAAGTTGCAGCCAGCTTAAAAATAAAAATGGTTTTATAAACTGACGGCTGGTCAGGGCCGTCATGCCCAGAAAAGGCAGGCTGAAAAGCAGATAGCGTTCTTTCATCTTTATCAGCCAGCTAAAACTGCTTAAAATTAGTAAACTACTGCCTAACCCATATACTTTTAAAGCCCTGTTTTTCCCGGCGCTGCCTATTATTACCCATATTATAATCCCGACGAGTACTCCAAAGCCGAGAATAGACAGCCACTCTGGCGGACTTATCGGGTCGGAACCGATTACAAGGTAATTAAAATTAAAAGCGGTCGGATATTTATTTATATAAGCCCCGGCAAATTCTGGGTTATTTAGATATTGTGCTAACGAGGCCGGGTCCAGACCGAAGGCAATCGCCGCCAGTACCAGGGCCACCACTCCGCCTAAAACTACTCCCAGGCTGCCTCGTTTCCAGCCGCAACGCTGGACCAACATCCAGGCCAGCAGCGGCAGCAAGAACCAGACTTGTGGTTTGGAAATAGCTGCCAGTCCTAAAAACACGCCGCCGGTTAAAGCTTTGCGCCGGTAGATGAAGTAGAAAGCCGCTATTGTCACCAGCACAGCCAGCATATCCGACTGGCCCCAGATAGTCGAATTAAAGAAAAAGCCGACATTAAAAGCTAACAATTCTAAAATCGGGGCGCGTGATTTGCCAGGATTTTTAATATCATCTTCGGCCCGGGATAAAGCAACTTTGGCCGGTTTTAGTTGCAGGTTAATTAAAAATATACTTGCCAGAAACATTAGCGAGGCAGTGATGCGCCAGGCCAGGAAACTTTGTTGCAAGCCCAACGGATAAACTACCTGATTATAAATCCACAATATAAAAACAAGCAAAGGCAAGTAATTCAAGTCCGGGGCGTGTGAGTAGACATTCCACAAGCCATAATCATGGACCGCCGCGCCCCAGCGGAAATAAAAGCGAATATCGGACTGGTGATAATCGTTGCCGAACAAAAAGAAGATGAGCAGTAGGGCGGTTGCACCGAGTAAAATCCAACTTGAGCTTATATTAGTCCGTTTTCTTACCCATATGTCTAAAAAGTAAAATGCCCCGAAACCACAGGCCGCTAAAATTAACCACCAACTGGCCTGGTAAGTTGAGTCAGCCATGGTTCCCATAATAAACCCGGCCTCGCTTACCAGGAAAAAGCTTTCCCAAAAAGTTAGACCGGCTCTTAAACTCCAGGCCGCTATAAAAATGAGCATCATTAAACAGGCCGGCCAATAAGGATAGGGGTAAAACAGCTTCAGAAAGTGGGTCTGGG
>JAYSYV010000057.1:0-7788 GCA_043727245.1 Chloroflexota bacterium
TAGTCCCTAAAATTGGTATTGAACCTGGAAGAACAAAGGTCAAAAGCAATTCTAGAGAATCACATTGAGCAGTTTGTACACATTTTGTGTAAAGTCGAGCTAAATCTGCAACAGTTAATTTAACCTGTAATAGTTGTGGTAAAAAAGCTACGACAAAATTCTTACAAGCTTTAGTGAAACTGTAGAAGCTACAGATGCACAGGGTAACTATGGTGGAGAAGATACCTATACTTGGTTATTAGTGCGTTGTCCTGCATGTGAAAAAATGAATGTTTTGTTTGTTGAAGAAGATGGTGGGGAAACAAGAGTAATATATCCTGAAAAAGTTAAAAAACAATTTCAAGGATTACCTCCTGTTGTAGAAAAAGCATATCAGTCTGCCCAAGCTGTACGTGATATAGAACCTAATGCCTTTGCCGTACTTCTAAGAAGGTTACTTGAAATAGTTTGTATTGATAGAAAAGCTGTTGGTAAAACTCTTTATGAGCAACTTAAATATTTAGCTACAAGTGGTGAAATCCCTGCTAAATTAGCTGATATGGCTAATCTACTACGTGATATGGGTAATATTGGAGCGCATGCTGGTACAGGTAATATAACTAATGATGAATTACCCTATTTAGATAGCCTGTGTGAAGCAGTTCTTGAATACGTTTACAATGCACCTTTACTCATTAAAAATGTTGAAGATAGAGTAAAAGCCATAAAAACTCCTAAACCTAAAATTACTGTTTCTGAAGCTCCTGAAGATGTTTAATTCCCCACAGTTTAAGATAAAAAACCTAGCTAACATCCTTTTAGAACTGACTTAAAACCAAGCCGGTGAAATCCTCGACTAGAATTTTAAGAATTTAGCAGAAGCTATATAAGTAGGGCAACCGGACCACTATTCGTAAGCATGGCCCGAAAAGTGGTATAATTAGATATGGATTTTGAACATAAAATCTAACTAAAATCCGGGGTTTGGAATTATTTCGTTCTTCCTCTATCTATTTCCAAAAGACCCCGGTACAGGGGTAAATAATGTCTGAAGCCTGGCGTTCGCCCAACCAAAAATATAAAAGAAGAACTCTACCTTACAAGCTGAATCCTAAGGTTGAAAAGGGTGGGCCGGTTGATGTGTCGCCGGAATCTTTCTCTACCCCTGCCCCGGTCGAAGAAGGGACCGCTGGCGAAAAAGGGCCGAATTTTAGCGTACTGACCGGCGTAATCGAGCGTATTACCTACCAGAACGAAGAAAACGGCTATATTGTCGCTAAACTTCTGCCCGAAAAAGCCAAACACGACCAACTGGTGACGATTGTCGGCAACTTACCCTCGCTCAATGCCGGGGAGAATTTAGAGTTGCAGGGCTGGTGGAAGAGCCATCCGAGCTACGGTCAACAGTTCCAGGTCGAACGCTATACCGTCAAGCTTCCCGCTACCATTACCGGCTTGCAGAAATATTTGGGCAGCGGCCTGATTAAAGGCATCGGTCCCAAGACCAGCGCCCGGATTGTAGACCATTTTGGCCTGAGAACCCTGGAAATCCTGGAGGCTAGTCCGGTTCGCATGGTCGAAGTGCCGGGTTTGGGTCGCAAGCGGGCCGACATGATTAAAAAAGCCTGGGAAGAACAAAAAGCTATCAAGGAAGTGATGGTCTTTTTGCAGGGCCAGGGCATCAGCACTTCTTTAGCGGTCCGCATTTATAAAAACTACGGTGATGCTTCAATTAACGTGGTCAAGAACGAACCCTACAAACTGGCGGATGACGTTATCGGAATTGGCTTCAAGACCGCCGACAAGATTGCCGCCGGGCTGGGTATCGCTAAAGATAGCCCTGAACGCCTGAAAAGTGGCCTGAAATATACCCTGTCCGAGGCCACTGACGAAGGCCATGTCTTTTTGCCCAGCGAGGAACTGGTCAAGCGCAGCGTTGAACTGCTGGAAGCCCCGGTTGAACTGGTCGAACAAGCCCTGGAAACTTTGCGGGATGAAAAAGGGGTCGAAACCGAACGCTTGCACCGGCTGGAAGATTTGCCCGATGCGCGAGTTTCAGCTCGTGATGTTCAGGTCGGCCCGGCAGAAGCGGCCCAGATTGAGCAACTGGTTCGGGAAGAAGCCGAGCGCTATAGCTACAACCCCTTTGATGACGACCCGTTGCTGGACCCCTGGGAAGAAAAACCGCCCGAAGACAGCCGCTTTGAAGCGGTCTACCTGCCGCCCTTCCACCGGGCCGAAATGGGTATTTCCGGCGGGCTGCTGCGCCTCAAGACGACCCCGCCCAGCAAGGACCGGCTGGCCGCTTTTAAGTCAGTACCGTTCGATGTCGTTTTTGAATATCTCTCCAACAAGGAAAACTTAACCCTGAACGAACGGCAGCGCGATGCCGTCCGTATGGCCCTGACCGAAAAAGTCAGCGTGCTTACCGGTGGACCCGGTACCGGCAAGACTACTTCGATGCGGGCGCTTTTGCGGGTGCTGGCTGTAAAAAAGAAAAAGGTGATCCTGGCCGCTCCGACCGGGCGGGCCGCTAAACGCCTTTCGGAAGCGACCGGCGCTCCGGCTACCACTATTCACCGCTTGCTGGAACTGCGGCCCGGCGGCAAGGCCGCTTACGACCGCGAGAACCAGCTTGACGCTGATATGGTCATCGTGGACGAGGCCAGCATGTTGGACGTGCTGTTGATGAATAATCTTATTAAGGCTGTGCCGAATGGGGCGCACTTGCTGCTGGTAGGCGATACGGACCAGTTACCCAGCGTCGGGGCCGGTAACGTCCTGGGGGACGTGGTATCCAGCCAGGTTATCCCGGTGGTCAGGCTGGAACATATCTTCCGGCAGGGGGCGGGCAGCGCCATTGTCACCAACGCCCACCGGATTAACCAGGGCGAATTTCCCCTGACCGGCAAAGATGTTACCGATTTTTTCTTCTTCGTGGAAGACGATACCGAGAAATGCGGCGACCTGGTGGTAGAACTTGTGGCCGACCGGATACCGCGTAAATTCGGGTTCGACCCGATTAAAGATATTCAGGTGCTGGCTCCCATGCACCGGACTGCCGCCGGGGTAATCAATCTTAACACCCAGTTGCAGGAAAAGTTGAACCCGGCCAGGGACGGCAAGCCGGAACGCCGGACCGGCGGCAAGCTTTTCCGAGTGGGCGACAAGGTAATGCAGCTCAAAAATAATTATGAAAAGCTGGTTTTCAACGGGGATGGCGGCCTTATCACGGCTATTAACTCTGAAGACCAGATGATGGAAGTCCAGCTTGAAGATGGTCGCCTGGTCGAATACGATTTTGCCGAACTGGACGAACTTTCGCTGGCTTACGCAGTTTCGGTCCACAAAAGCCAGGGTTCGGAATACCCGGTAGTGGTGCTGCCGCTGGTCACGGGCCATTACCAGATGTTGCAGCGCAACCTGATCTATACCGCCGTGACGCGGGCCAAAAAAATCGTAGTGCTGGTAGGTTCCCGGCGGGCGCTGGGTATGGCCGTCAAGAACAATAAGACCAGCCGCCGGTTTAGTGGCCTGGCTCCCCGCTTGCGCGACTTTGCCCCCACCATTAAGCCCTCTTTTTAGCCTACATTTTATTCTCCCTTTAATTTTCGTAGACCTTCTCTAGCTCAATCTAAAGCGGTGAGGCCGTTTCGGTGGCCCAGCGGGTCAGGGTTTCGGCCCATTGCGGTGTCACGCTTCGCATAAAAGCCCAGTTCATAAAGGCCATGCCTTCGGATATGCCCGGTTCGGCCAGTTCGCGTTCCAGGTCGCGGGCGGCAAACCAGCCCGTAAAAAATCGCATAGCCGGGCCGAGCAATTGACGCTCCGCCTCCGAAAGCGGGCGTTCTTGCTGATAATGGGCCAGGAAAGTCCGGCAATATTCTTCGTCAAATTCATAAAGTTCGGGTGGTTGGACGGGTGTTCCGGCAACCGGCTTCCACTCGCACAGCCAGGACAGCACCAATGCCAGGTCAATAATGGCCCGGTCTAGCGCGGCATTTTCCCAATCCAGCAAATGAAGCCGTCCATCCGGGGTGTATATAAGGTTGCCCTCGTGAGCATCGGTGTGAATCAGGGCGGAAGGCAGGGCTTTTAATTCTTCCAGGGGTAAATTGCATAAAGTTTCAACCACTTCGGTGGCCTGGAGTTGCCATTCAGGGTGGGTTGCCGCCTTTTCGGCCCGTTCAATCGAACGTGGCACTTCCTCCAGCCAGCTTGCTTCTGGCGGGAACTCTGCCGGGGAAATTACCAATTTATGCAACCGGCCCAGCAAATGCCCCGCTTCCGCCAGGGTGTGGAGGTCCAACACTGGGCCGTATTCACCCACCTTTTCCGGCACAAGTGGATGCTCTCCTACAATATATTCCTGCACATAACCCCAGCAGTTTGGCTGCCACTGGAAAATCAACTCGCCCTCAATGGTCATTCTTAAACGGGATGCCGGAAAGTCGGCCTCTTTGATAAATAGCAGCACCCTGGCCTCAGACAGAACTTTGGCCTGGTTGCGGGAGGTCAGGCACAGCCGTACCGTCACGACTTCCCCACCAGCCAGTTCGACCTTAAAGATACTTTGCTTTCCCCGGGATTCATGCAACAGTTCGGGTTCAACCAGGATTGTTGCCGCATAATGCTGCTCGAGCAATGGTCCCAAAAACTGGCTGGTAATCTGATTGCTCATATTTCTATTGCCTCTCCTCGATTATAATTTTTTTAAGGTGTGAAATCCAGTTTGCCATACCCCGTTCTAATTCGCCAGTATCAAATCAGCTTAAATCCCTCTGAACCGCATGTTCCACCTTGAAGTATACTCATTCGTATTGACAAAAAAGCATTAGTGCAGACTAGCTTTTATCTATAGGTTTACGATGTTGACCGGACCGTCTGGTATCCGACCAGCGGCACTCGTTTGCTGGGAATTGCCCTCGATGACGTGATGACCAAAGTCTATCCTCAGATTTTCCCGAAGGCGCTGCCTAACTAGCCGATTAGTCAGTTTGCCAGGGGTTAGAGTAAAGGTTATACTGTGGCCCCGGCAGCTTCTTTTAAACTTTCTTAAATATTATATCTAAATTGCAATTAAATACTTAGGGTCTGTTAAAAATTAACTTCTCGGTTTTTTAAAGGTCTTGCAGTTAGTTTCAAGAGAAAACGGGAAGTAATACTTTTACAAGTCCTAAGTTCTAAACTACTTTTCTTGCTACTGGCTACTTCTAAATTTCAAGGTGAAATAATGTCTACTGACGGTAAAAGCCCCTCCGCCCAGGCATTGGCCGGGATATGGGAGGAGCGCTGGCATCCCTTGCGTGAGGAATGGGTTATGGTGGCGGCTCACCGCCAGAACCGGCCCTGGACCGGGCATACGGTGACGGCCCAACCGCGCTTGACACCGCCCTACCTTGCCGAATGTTACCTGTGTCCGGGTAATACACGGGTCACCGGCAAAGCGAATCCGGCTTACCCCGGCGTTTTTGTCTTTGATAACGACCATCCTTGTGTGGGGCCGGATGCTCCCCTCGATTTGCCGGCTCCGCCACCTCCCTATCGAAATCGTCCGGCTACCGGTATGGCCCGTGTGGTATGCTACAATCCTCGCCACGACCTGACCCTGGCCCAGATGAATACCGGCCAGATTGCCCATGTAGTAGAAGTCTGGCAGCAGCAGACCCTCGACCTGGGCAGCCGCCCCGAAGTTAATCACGTGTTGTGCTTTGAGAACAAGGGCGAAGTAGTAGGCGTTTCTAATCCGCATCCCCACGGCCAAATATACGCGACTAACTTTGTTTTCAAAACCATTGAAACTGAACTACTTGCCGTTCAGCGTTATTCTAGTGAAAATCAGGCCGGACCGGGCTTATTTCAAGCTATAATCCAGGCAGAACGAACGGACGGATGCCGAGTTCTTTATGAAGATGAGTACGCAATTGCCTTTGTGCCATACTTTGCCCGCTATGCTTACGAAGTTTATGTGACTCCCAAACGGACTGTACCCCATATTTACCGGCTTCATACTCGCGAAGTCCAGAGCCTGGCCCAGGCTCTCAAAAGTGTTACGGTCCGCATGGACAACCTGTGGCAAATGTCTTTCCCCTACGTAATGCCGTTGCATCAGGCTCCCAGTGACGGTGGCAATTATGATTTCTTTCACTTTTTCATCGGTTTTCTGCCTCCTCTGCGCCAGCCCAACCTGATTAAGTACCTGGCCGGACCGGAAATCGGTGGCGGTAACTTCCTGAGCGATACTTCCCCGGAAGCAAAAGCAGCGGAGTTGCGCGGTGTTTCGGATAGCGTTCATTACCTGGAAGATCTATCCCAACCGCAGTCGTTATAGGAGAATAAAAGGGCTAAATGTGGAAGCTTGAGCAAACGTCCGGTCCAGTCCCGGCTGACATAGATCAGTTTCTGAAAGTGGTCAATTCCCAGACGGCTTATTTTGGCCCGACACCGCTTTATGTCGGGCGCGCTCCTGGCCGGTTGGATTTGATGGGTGGTATTGCCGATTATTCCGGCTCGCTGGTCCTGGAACTACCTCTGGCCCTGGCGACTTTTGTGGCGGTCCAGGCAATACCCGAAAGCGTCTTTGAGATATTTAGCCCAGGGGTGGAGGCGAACGGCGACGAACCGCTAGTGCGCTGGCCGCTTTCGGCCCTGGAGGTGGTTGCCAATGGCGAAGCAGTTTCGCTTGAAATCGCCAAAACACCAGGCCAAAGCTGGGTCAGCTATGCCGCAGGAGTCTGGTTGCTGCTGCACCGAACCTACCGGCTGCTGCTGGACCGGGGCGTTCGGTTGCTGGTCCATTCGCAGCTTTCGGCTGGAAAAGGAGTTAGTTCGTCGGCAGCTTTGGAAGTCGCCACTTTGCAGGCTCTGGCCGGTCTGTACGGGCTGGAAATCTCCGGCAAGGAGGCGGCCCTTCTTTGCCAGAAAGCCGAAAACACGATTGTAGGCGCACCCTGCGGCTTAATGGACCAGATGACGGTGGCTTGCGGTCAGGCCGAACACCTGCTGGCCCTGCGCTGTCAGCCTGCCGAATTGGAAGGGAATATAAAACTTCCGGCTGAACTGGCCGTGTGGGGTCTTGATTCGGGCATCCGGCACGCCGTGAGCGGCTCGGATTATACTTCGGTGCGGGTAGGGGCTTTTATGGGCTACCGGCTGGTGGCCGAACTGGCCGGGCTTACGGCTCACCCATTGAGCGGCCAGTTAGTTGGGATAGAAGACCCCTTCTGGCAGGGTTATCTGGCGAACCTCAGTCCTTCGCTGTGGGAAAGTGCTTACGAGTCTAAAATCCCCGAACGCTTGACCGGTCAGGATTTCCTGACCCGGTGGGGCGGCACGACTGACTCGGTAACTCAGGTTGACCCTAACCAGACCTATGGCGTGCGCCAGGCGGCGGCTCACCCTATCTACGAGAATCACCGGGTCCAGCTTTTCCGGGCCTTGCTGGACTCACCATCTCAGGCAGAAGCTTTGCAAGAGGCGCGGTTTCGGCTGTTAGGCGAATTGATGTACCAATCTCACCAGAGTTACAGCCGGTGCGGCCTCGGGTCGTCCGGTACCGACCGTCTGGTTGAGTTGGTGCGGCAGGCTGGCCCCACGGCAGGCTTATACGGTGCAAAAATTACCGGCGGCGGCAGCGGTGGAACGGTAGCGGTGCTAGGCCGCCGCGAAGCCACTGAGGCGATTCAAGACGTTACCGCTCGCTACGCTGCCGAAACGGGCTATTTCCCACAGGTAATGACCGGCTCGTCACCCGGAGCGATGATTTTTGATAAATTGCGTCTGGTATACAGGTCATAGCTTGCCTGACAA
>JAYSYV010000058.1:0-2524 GCA_043727245.1 Chloroflexota bacterium
AAAGATTAGTCAAGATAACTACGCTTATCTTGACTAATCTTTTGACCTCAAATTTCCCCAACATATATCGTAGTTACTTTAATTTCGGTGTACTTTACCATGGGGTTGTTTGGCTTTTCAGCAGTGATGAACTCGTCTGCTCTAAGACTGATAGCTGACACTAAGTGACACGCATCTATAATGTCGATATTTTCGCTTCCAGACAAGCTGATAGCATTATTAATTATAAGCTCAATATCTCTCACCCATGCTTGAACATCTCTATAAAACTCAAGATAAAAATCTCTCTCTTCGTTGTTACCTCTTCTCATCGGGAAAGGTAACGTTTCCATTCTTGAAAAAATGCTGGAGACAAACACCCGGTTAGGATCTGCCAGGATAGCGAGGGCGGCTTGTGAAGGGTTTTGATTGCCAAGAGCGGCCGCAATTAAAACATTAGTATCTAGATAGGTCCGAATAGGACTCACTCAATCTTACCCCTTCGCCTTGCAGCTTCGTCATTTATTTCGTCCCAGCTTAAAAGAGGTTGGCCGCTCTCAACTATCTTCTGACGTAATGCCCTTAATCTATCACCAAGAGAGGGTTTTGCTTCATTTGATTTTACTGGGTAACCTTCACCAATTACGTAACCAGGTACCCCCGCTGATCGGCCCATTTTATGAGAAATTGAAACCTGTCGCCCTTCGGTTGAACGCTGTTTCTTTGATGGAGCCTCGGCAGTAAAACGACCTTTACCGTCCCGCCGGATATACCGCTTATCACCTTTATTCGGTTCTATTTCCTCGCGCTTATTCATTATTATATTACTCCGATTTTTATTAATACTTCCTTATCAAAGTATAGCACAGGCCGGTTTAAAGCCCAATGCACTAAGCTGAAAAGGCGCTGCCCTTTCGGTTACAGCGCCCAGTTACGGTTGAAAGATATGTTCCGTTACCGTGACTAATCTTTTTTGAATTTGCCTGTTAATCGCTTTCGGCTACCTTGCAGAGTGCCAGGAACACTTCTTTCAATGCCTGGCTAACGGCAGAGTCCGGTTCGTTCATTACCATTTCCTGGTAGGCGTTTAGAAAAGCCATCCTTATTCGGTGGAACAGGGTAGTGCTCGGACTTGAGAGCGGGCCAGTCCTCTTCGGTTTAGGCTCTTTTAGCTCTCCATGGGGATTACATTATGGAACACTGTGACAGGTTTGAGCTCATCCTGGGGTATTAGTCAAGATATGTTAGGTATCTTTACTAATCTTAACCTCGATTTACCCAGTAAAACTAATGAGTGTTGACCCGAATTTTTACCTTGATACTGTAATGTTAATTTGGTAAGTACAATTTATTAACCGTCCAACTCTTAGCTTTTCCAGTTAGTCCGGTATTTTGGAAAGCCGGAGGAATAAGGAAGTACTTAGATGACCAAATACACACCCGAACCAGATCTTTTAGATATGCTAGTGGACCCTGCCTACTATGGACCGAGTAATTCCTGCGAACCGGTTTTAGGTAAACTGCTTAATTTTACCGGTTACGAAGAACCCTTTGATGATGAATATGGGTTAGCGATACTCAAATGGCTTGGAACCTACCTAATCCCTAGCAGCCCACTTACTTTACCCTGTCCATCTGACCAGAACTTTTTAGGAATGTTATCAGTTTTATTTAACTACCTACCTGCCAGGAGCCTACTGCACTTTCTCGATGAAAGTAAAACCATACTTGTAAAGACCCTGGCGAACGTACGGGCGGCGGCTCCTGAACGCTCTGATTGGATTGGAGAGCTGGAGCGGCGTTATGCTGTGCTGGATGGGCTTATTGAACGTGCAGCCCACAACGCGATAATTGAAGATTCTGTGAAAGCGTCTGGTTTTGAAGACGTTCAAAGAATTTTTTGCCCTATCTGTGACAAGCTGGTCGGCTCAGACTCTGACCCTAATTGTATTCATTACCTGGGCTACAGTATAGATGGAAACCAGTTTGGCTGGGAAAATGAAATCCCCGATTTTTTTGACGAGGTAAGCCAGCTTAACCGAACCATCAACAGGTCAAAGACCAAAGACGCTATCTTCAAGGTTTTATTGGCAGAAGCACCGGCCGAGATTGGTAAGTTGTTCCAGGAGGTCAGGGAAAAGGGCTCCTCCTACTGGACCTGGCGAGATAGTGTCTATTTTAATTGCTGGAATACGGATGGATGCGGGTCAAGTAGCTCTATGCGAGAATATTTTAATGTCAGCCCGGCTGAATTTGCTACCAGTATTAGGACTGAAGCACAGCAGGCTCTTGATTGGCTCGAAGCCTTCCACCCTGAGATTTTGGTAAAACGGAAACTTTGCGCTTATAAATTCTACGAAGACCATTATTGGGGAGGGTACGAGGGAGACAAAAGTGGGTTTGAGGATTTTGAAGAGGACTTTCAAGAAGAAAGCGAAGAAGACTCCCTGAGTGACTAGCCTTTAAGTTATAGGTTCCTGATAAACCTCAGTTTTGACCGATTAAGGCTACCCAGTTAGAGAGTTTTGCTTGGATATAGCTGATT
>JAYSYV010000059.1:0-7779 GCA_043727245.1 Chloroflexota bacterium
TTATGCAGTCTTTTGGTTCCCGAAGTAGACGCGTAATTGTCCTTGATGACGATACATCTCCGGCGGTGGCAGAAAGGGTATTAAAAGCCCTTGACTCCACCAACCGATTACGTATTTTACGTTTTTTGTCGAACCGGGTGTCCAGTATTAGTGAAATTGCGGGAGTGTTAGACATTCCGTTATCTTCGACGGCCTTACATATAGAAATACTGGAAGAAGCCGGGCTGGTCAGGTCTGAATTCGAGCCAGCCAGCCGAGGTCTACAAAAGGTTTGTAGCCGGATGTTTGACCAGATAATTCTGGACTTACCCCTATACGAAGAGGCTAGAGACACGGTAACTGAATTTAGTATGCCTATTGGCGCTTACGTGGATTGCCAGGTTCAACCGACCTGCGGAATTTTGAGCGATACCCTGATTATTGGAATGCTCGACGACCCATCTTCGTTCTACGAACCTGAACATTTTAATGCTCAATTACTCTGGTTTCACCAGGGCTTTGTCGAGTATCGCTTTCCAAACCGGATTCCGAAAAATAACGTACCGTCTACAGTGCGGTTGAGCATGGAAGTATGCTCAGAAGCCCCCCTGTTTAATCTGAACTGGCCTTCTGATATTACCGTTTGGATAAACGGCGTTGAACTGGGTTCCTGGACCAGTCCCTCTGACTTTGGCGGAGAACCAGGCCGTCTTACGCCTGAATGGTGGACACCCCGGAATACCCAGTACGGTGTGTTAAAATTTTGGCATGTTGACGACCTAGAATCCAGGGTGGATGGAGTTACTATCTCCAATGTCACCATTAATGACCTGAATTTGAATGTTTCGCCTTTTATTTCGGTACGAATTGGGGTGAAACCGGATGCCAAAAACGTGGGAGGTATAAATCTTTTTGGCAGTCGTTTTGGCAACTATCCGCAAGATCTTGTACTAGGAATTAGTTATCATCCTTCCAATTAGCCAGTTATTGGGCGTAATACTACAGAAAAAGAAAAATTCTATTACTACGCCTGGTGAAAAGTTTTCTAAAAAGCCATAAGCTTCACTACACACCTACTTTCGTCACACTACAATGATAATTTTACGTTCTACCAGTTAAACTGGAGAACCGGCACAGCTTTTTACTTACAAAAAATCTGTTCTCTGGTTATAACTACACAAAAGCATGAGGATAATTTTCCCATCTTCAGCTTAGATTTGGGTTTAGATAGCACAATAAGTTCCTAAAGGAGGAAGACTTTATGATCAATGGAGATTTCAAGAAAAACCGGGTCAGGCCGTATTCTAGCCTCGTTCTGGTTACGTTCTTTTTGGCAGGTCTATTAGCGGCTTGTGGCGACAATACCGCCGCTCCAACTTCCGCACCGGTTGCTACGACCGCTGCCAGGGCAACTACTGCCGCCGGGGCAACTACTGCCGCCGGAGCAACCACCGCTGCCGGGGCAACCACCGCAGCGACCGGAGCAACCACCGCAGCGACTGGAACCAGTACCGGGGCGGCTCTTACGCTCCCAGCTAACTGCACCAACGTCCAACTGCAATACTGGAACGGCTTCACCGGCCCGGACGGACCGTTTATGGGCCAGCTTGTGGATGCGTTCAACAAGGCCAACACGGGCAAAGTCACTGTAAAGATGACCAGCCAGGCTGATTATGGCACTCAGTTGACGACGGCGGCTGCTTCAGACACCCTGCCCGACATCGCTATTATCAACGAAGATGTTGTAGCCAGCTATGCTTTCAACAACATTATCCGGCCTATTGACGAGGTAATGACTCAATTAGGCTATACTGCCAACGATTTCCCGAAAGTTGCCTGGGAAAACGGGATAGTAGCGGGCAAGCGTTACACTGTGCCGCTAAGTATGGTGCCGATGACCATGTACTATAACGCCGACTTGCTCAAGGCTGCCGGTATGACCGACCCGCCCAAAACTGATGCCGACTTCCAGAAAGTGGCGGCAGCCATGACCAAAGGGGGCAACAAAGGCTTTATTATTACCAGCGGTTTCCCGGTACAGCAAATCTTCCAGCAACTACTGCACCAGTTTGGCGGCAGCGAGTTTAACGCCGATGCGACTCAGGCCACCTGGAACAGTGATGCAGGAGTTAAAGCGGTCCAGTGGATGCTAGATGCTCAGAAGAAATATTCCGACCCGGCGCTCGAAGTAGATGCCGACCTGAATGCTTTCAAAGCTGGCGGCGCGGGTATGATCTGGAACGGTATCTGGCAGACCACCAACCTGACCGGTTCGGCGGTATCTTTCCAGGGTAAAGCTTCCGCCCCTCCTCAGATCGGTTCTCAGCCCGGCACCTGGGCCGGTATGGCTTCGTTGGGCCTGCCTGTTCACAAAAAGGGTAATGATACCTGCAAGGATGCCGGTTCGGCTATGCTGATCAAGTACATCGTGGACAATTCGCTAACCTGGGCGAAAGCGGGCAACGTCCCGGCCTACAACAAGGTTCGCAACGGTGCCGATATGGCGTCTTTGCATCCGCAGTCTGACCTGGCGAAGGCCGTCGAGAACCCCATTTTCCCGCCCTCCGTCGCTGGCATCGGTGATGCCTTCAGTCCGCTAAGTGACGCTATCACTGCTCTTATGACCAACAAAGCTACCGACATTAAGAAATCTCTTGATGATGCGGCTACCAAGAGTAACCAGAGCCTGGCGGCAAACAAGCAGAAGTACGGTAATGCGCCCAAGTCCTGATAGCTATCGGCCACAAGCCATAAGCTAAAATCCGTTTTTATCAGGTAAAGTTCCGTCAAGCCTGGCACTTCGTGTCAGGCTTGACGCGAACCTGTTTTTACCAAGAGGGTTTAAGAAAGGCAGGCTTTTTCAATGGCGAAAACTTTAGAAGAACGCGAAAAAGCAGGGGTAGCCGCACAAGATGTTAACACTAAACGTGGTTTCAATATCACGCCTTACCTGTTTATCCTACCCCATTTGTTGTTTTTTGCGATATTTGTAGGCTACCCGTTTATAAGTGGGTTGGTATACAGCACCTTTCAATATAATTTTCTCACGCCTGAAAATAATAAGTTCATCGGGATAGATAACTATACCAACCTTTTCAATCCCAACAGCCGTGAGTTTGACCTGTTCTGGAATGCTCTTAAAAATACAGGCATCTTTATGCTGTATAGCGTACCGGCTTTGGTGATACTTCCTCTTTTGCTGGCGGTACTGCTAAACACGAAACTACCGGGCCGCAACGTTTTCCGGGCTATTATCTTCGCACCCTGGGTGCTGTCGGTTTCAGTCATATCCCTGTTATGGTTCTGGATTTTCCAGAGCAACGGCGGTCTGATCAACGCCTACTCCAAGGCTCTAGGTGTTTTTGGCGATGATGGGCCACCCCGCTGGCTTTCGACTTTGCCCGCTGCCTGGGTTGCTATAACTATTGCCACTGTCTGGTGGACGATGGGTTTTAACATGATTATTTTGCTGGCGGCCTTGCAAGATATACCTGAGCAGCTTTACGAAGCGGCCACTATAGATGGGGCTAACGGCCGGCAGAAATTTTTACGCATCACCTTGCCGTTGCTTCAAGCGGTTTTGGTGTTCGTGATTACTATTACCATTATTTCTTCCTTTAACCTGTTCGGTCAATCGCTATTTATGACCAACAACGGGCCATCCAGGGGAACCGAGCCGGTAATGTTCCGCATTTACGACGAAGGTTTTAACCGGAACGCCCAGGGTAGCGCGGCGGCGATGTCTTTCGTGGTAGCGGTGATAATGATCGCCCTCTCTTACCTGAACTTCCGCCTATTCAGCAAGCGGGACAGCATTTATTAAAAGAAGAAGAAGGAGGAGTAGATGGCTAGTTCCGTACCGGCTCAACGGGCCACCGGCCCCAATTCAGCCTTTTCCTACCGAAGCCGCCTTTTTTTAATGCGGGTCATACTTTACCTGATCCTGGCTATAGTGGCGGTTATTATTTTAATTCCCCTGTTCTGGATGTTCGCGACTTCAATCAAACCTAAAAACCAGCTATTCACCAGAGATATTCAATGGTGGCCGGCCAGTCCTACTTTAGACAATTACAAGAATTTGCTGGATAACCCATCCACCCCCATTGTCAGTTGGTTTACCAATAGCATCTTCATTGCATCGGCAGTTACCCTTCTGGTGCTGGCGGTAGACTCGCTGGCGGCTTACGGTTATGCTCGCATGGAGTTTCGCGGTCGGAAATTTATCTTTAATATGCTGGTTTTCACTCTATTTTTACCGGGTATTCTGTTCCTCGTGCCAAACTTCCTGACCGTTAACGCCCTGGGTCTGCGTAACAATTACCTGGGCGTAATATTACCGGCCCTGGCCGGGGTGTTCGGGGTTTTCTTTATGCGCCAGTTTTTCGAGAGTATTCCCAAAGAGTTAGAGGAAGCCGCCCATATTGACGGGGCAACTACCTTGCAAACTTTTTGGAGTATCGCTTTGCCCCTGGCTAAACCGGCCCTGGCGACGCTTGGCGTAATTACCTTCCTGGGAAGCTGGAATGATTTCTTGTGGCCTTTGTTGATTTTACAGGACCGCAATTTACAAACGCTACCGATTGGATTACGCAGCTTGCAAGGTTCCTACACTTCGGAGTATGGGTTGATGATGGCCGGGGCCGTAGTGGCGGCTGTGCCGGTGTTAATCCTGTATATCGTACTCCAACGCTTTATTGTAGCCAGCGTAGCTTCTTCCGGTATCAAAGGCTAAAGAAACCAGGACGGAGATTATGAGAATACAAATTTCAGGTAAACGCAGGTTAAGCAGTTTGACCACCTTACTGGTAGTAATGGTTTTGCTGGCAGGTTGCGGAGATGCCACTACCTCAAATGTTACTACCAGCGCAGCCACTACCGCAGCCCAGACCACCAGTGCGGTCCAAGCTACAGTCGTGGCTCAAACTACCATAGTCGCCCAGACTACGGTTGCGATTACGGCTACTACTGCGGCCACTACCACGGAGGCTCCTACCCAGGCGGCGACTATGCCGCCTGGTAATTTTCAAAATCCGGTGCTGGTAAATGATTTCGCTGACCCGTTCGTGTTCATGGCTAACAGCACTTTTTACGCTTATGCTACGAATGCCAACGGTAAGAACATACAGGTAGCCACCTCCACCGATATGATAAATTGGACTCTCGGTGGTGATGCCATGCCCGCTCTGCCAAAGTGGGCCAAGTTCGGTGGTTCGCTGGTGTGGGCGCCGGACGTAAAGCAGGTTGGCTCGAAATTTGTGATGTACTTTACCGCTCGCGACAAAACTTCAAACAAACAATGCCTGGGGGTAGCTGTCAGCGACCTACCCGAAGGCAAATATAAGGATAGCAGGGAGCAACCCCTGGTGTGCCAGGTAGCAGATGGCGGCACGATTGACCCGAACATTTTTCAAGATAACAACAAACTATACCTGTACTTTAAGAATGACGGCAACTGTTGCAGTATACCGACCAGCTTATACGTTCAGGAATTATCGGCTGATGGACTCAGTTTAATAGGCCAACCAACCAAACTTATGAGCAACGATGCTCCCTGGGAAGGACGCGTGGTGGAAGGGCCGCAAATGTTCAAACACGATAATAATTATTATCTGTTTTTCTCTGCCAACGATTATGCCGGGGCTGATTACGCAGTCGGCTATTCCACCTGTACATCGCCGGTAGGGCCATGCCAGCAAGCCAACGAAAACCCGGTGCTAAAGTCGTTGCTCAAAAACCCGCCCGTAATTGGGCCGGGCGGCCAGTCGCTTTTGCAAGTGGGAGATCAGACATGGGTTTTTTATCATGTCTGGGAAGTAACCACAGCCGGTCTTAAAACTGATCGTCGCTTGATGTGGCTGGACAAGGTGGATTGGAAGGACGGAAAGCCGGTAGTTCACGGCCCAACTACCGAGCCACAACCAACCCCAAAAGTTAAATCTTAAAACATGCTAAAGCCACTGCTACCGCTAAACGACTGTCCCGGCTAACATCCCAGGAACATCCGATATTTATAGAGCAGTTCGCTTAACAGCGGGTGAAAATACTTGAATACCAATAGTTATTTGAACCCAGTTTATTTTGGTAGTTTTCCTGATCCCTTCATACTGAAATATTGTGGGGAATATTGGGCTTATTGCACCGGATTCCAACCGGATGGCCGCTGCTTTGGGGTACTTCATTCCCTGGACCTGGTTAACTGGGAAGCCAGGGCCGGGGCTATGGAACCCTTGCCAGGCGGGAATACGATGTACTGGGCTCCCGAAGTTTTTTACGAAAACGGCCTTTTCTATATGTACTACAGTGTAGGCAACGAGACCCTGATGGAAATACGGGTCGCCGTTGCAGAACAACCGAGTGGACCTTTCGTAGATAGCGGCCACAAACTTACTTCACAACAGTTCGCGATTGACGCTCATGTCTTCAAGGACGAAGACGGTTCGCTCTATCTTTTTTACGCCACCGATTTTTTGGAATATACCCACATTGGCACCGGCACGGTTATAGACCGTTTGCTGGACCCGTTCACTCCGACCGGGCAGCCCCGCCCGGTTACTCGCGCCCGCTACGACTGGCAAGTCTACGACCCCCACCGTCCTGAAAAAGGCG
This sequence comes from Chloroflexota bacterium, assembly GCA_043727245.1. Taxonomy (GTDB): domain Bacteria; phylum Chloroflexota; class Chloroflexia; order Chloroheliales; family Chloroheliaceae; genus 54-19. The sequence goes on from JAYSYV010000059.1 coordinate 6,586, forward strand.
GCGTTCGCTGGCACACCATTGAAGGGCCGTTTGTACTCAAGCACAGAGGCCGCTATTACCAGATGTTTAGCGGCGGCAACTGGCAGAACCTCAGCTATGGGGTGAGCTACGCAATCAGCGACAGCCTGGACCGTCAGGAAGAGTGGGACCAGGTGGCGGATGGCGAAAAAATATTGCCGGTGTTGCGAACAATTCCGGGTAAGGTAATCGGGCCGGGCCATAATTCGGTGGTGCGTGGACCGGATAACCGCCAGTTGTTTTGCGTCTACCACCGCTGGGCTGAGGACGGCAGCGAACGCCTCCTGGCGATTGACCCGTTGGACTGGGCAGGCGAACGCCTCCTGGTAGCCGGGCCGAGTTTTACACCTCAGCCGTTGCCGGTTCTCCCCATTACCGGCCTGGCTGGCAGGTTTGAGGATATGGGCAAACCGGGCCTGGATTGGAAGCCTCTAAGCGGAGAATGGCAGGTCCAGGGCAAGGCTCTACACCAGGAAAACATTTATGGTCCGGCTGAAGCCAGCTTTAGGCTGGATTATGGTTACTTTTTGCTGGAAATTGACCTGAAAGCCCTGAGTTCTCAACCGGGGAGTTATGGTCTTGGTATAAACCGGGGAGAAGCTTGTCTTCTTAGCTTTCTGATTGAACCGGAAGGAAATCAGGCCCGGTTGACCTGGCAGGACGGAAGCGGCTTCCAGGAACAAATGTTAACGCTACCATCCGGTTTTAATCCGAGGGCTTATCACCTCTTGCGCCTGGAAGTGCAGGACCGCCAGATTAGCATAGCCCTGGACTTTGTGCCGGTTCAGCATAGCCCGCTAATCCTGGCAGACCAAGCAGACAATTTAAGGTTAATATGCCGCGAGGCTGTCGCTTCTTTTGCCGGGTTTACCCTGACCCCCGGCTGGGAAGATCTGTTTTTGGCTGACCAAATGGCAGCAGGCTGGCAGGAGTCGGAAAAGGGTACAGGCGATCACCTGGCCGTTTTCACTAAAGGAGAACTTCTGGAAAACTATGAGCTGGTACTAAATATTCGTCCTGATGGGGCAGGGCCGGGAGAGAGTAACAGCTTCTTCCCGGCCTGGGGCAACCAGGAAAGCGGGCCGAAGTTGACCTTACGCCAGGCGGCGGCTGGGTGGGTTCTGCAACCCGACCAGGGGCCGGAGCTGCCAATTCCGCCCGGTGGTTTTGACCCTT
>JAYSYV010000060.1:0-7774 GCA_043727245.1 Chloroflexota bacterium
CTCGACTTTACACAAAATGTGTACAAACTGCTCAATGTGATTCTCTAGAATTGCTTTTGACCTTTGTTCTTCCAGGTTCAATACCAATTTTAGGGACTAAACTCAATGAATCTATCTAAAAGACTTTTTACACAAGCGGATTTTCCTACCATGTTTGAAAAGTCTGAGTAATAGTCGAGTTCGAATTCAGCATAACAACCTTGTCAGCCTAAAAATGTGTGAAGTCAAGCTAAGGTCAAGCGCGAAAATATGTCGGAGTCTGGAAAGTTCGGGCATAATGGGCAGACAACTTTGCTAGCGCCCTGAACCGCCATGCGATAGAAGCATAGGATTACCGGAAGCCGGTCCTTCGGCGTAATTGATTACAAGTGAGCCGGAAATGAAAGTTTTTTCTGTGAACATTTCCCCTCGTGTTATAGCAGCTCGAAACTGGGGTAACATTTCTTCCGTAAATACTCAGGGTCATTTTATTTAAGAGGGATTTCAATCCGAGGGCTATCCAGGTTGCCATTGGCATAAAAGACAAATGTCCGGCCCACCGTGGCGTTATCGCGCACTAGCAAGTAAACCAGGCCGCTAACGCTGGTCTTGCCGGGGCCGATAACAGTTGGGGCGAACTTCTGGGGGTCGAAACGGTCGGTCGCTGCCAACGACTGCGGCCCAACCGAAAAGATCCGGTCGTCACCATCGCGCAGGAAGAACGGGTAACTGCCCAGGTAATCCGACACATCATTACTTCCCACATTTTCCACCGTAACTTTTATCGTTTCGTAGTGATAACCCGGTGGCAAGATTAGTGGTGGCGGCTTGATAGCGGGCGCGGCCACGTAAGCCGTGACACTTATAGCAAAATTGTCCACCAACATACGCTGGTTTAGCTGGCCTACCATCGCAGGCAAGCGGGTCGGCAAGGGTGTTGCGGTTGGTTCAGTTGTGGCCGTTGGCATAGGAGTCGCGGTCGGCGCAGCGGTTGGCTCCGGCGAAGGCGAGACTATAATTTCGGTTGGTTCAGGCGTGAGCGGCACATCTTTCGGCGCGGCATACACTCCCGGCGAGGCCACGACTAAAATAGTAGGGGTTGGCATAGCCGTGGCAGTCGGGGCCAGGGTGGCCGTTGGCAAAGGTGTTGCAGTCGGTTTTAGGGTCGCGGTCGGGCGCGGAGTAGGCTTAACCACTGGAACCGGTGTTACCGGGGGCAGGGTTAAATTGACGCTGGCACTGTTGTTCAGGTCCGGGTCGGAAGTCGGGCTAAAAGTTACCCGGCGCAGGGTAGTTCCATCTTCCACTTCAAAGGTCAGCCAACCGCTGCGTTGTTCGCCCATTTGCAGGCGCGAAATATCCATCGAAGGTACGCGGCCTCCGCCTAGCGGCCTTAGAAAATTGTTGCGGCCATCCACTCCCTGGAAGGCATCCACCTGGATTGGCACAAGCTTTTCGCCAATATTCTCCAGCGCAATCGTCACCCCCTCGAAATGGTAGCCGTTTTTAGGCGTACCGGCCCCGGCAAACGAAAAGTTATTGGAACGGTTTTCGTAGCTGCTAAAAGTCACCGCGAAACCGCGCAAAATCGCCCGCTCGTTCTGGGCCACATTCACTTTGATTATGGGCGGTACAGTCGGGGTCGGGACGCTGGTAGGTGCTGGCGAAGCGGTTGTAATGGCAATGGTCGGGGCGACATTTTGAGTGGGGCTAACCGGTTCGAGGGTAACTTCGGGCGGGCGTGTGACAACCAGATTGCTATTGTTGCTATTGGTTGCCGGGGCCGGAAGCTGGTTAGTCGCCAGGGCGGCCAGGGTCTGGTTACTCCGGGCCGGAGCCGGGATAAGAAACATGAAATAAATAAGAGCCGCAAACAAGGCCACGGGCAGCAATATCAAAATCAGGGTAGCTGTCTGACTGAGTCGCCGGGGCTTTTTTAATACCGGGTAAGGCCGGTTCAGAATGTTGCGGACACGGGTCGAAAACTCAGCCGGGTCCAGCGGCGGTCCTTCCAGCGGTGGAAGTTCTTCGGGCGTGTCGTGATGAGAGTGAATTTCTTTCTCACCAGCTTCACGGTCTTTATCTAAAGGATGATAGCCACGGTCGAAAATAATATTCTCGGCGGCTGGGCTATTTTTAACCGCACCGGGGGTCGGACCAAGTTGAATAACCAGTGGAGGTATGAAAGAGCTGGTGGTTTGGGTATCGGAAACCGCCGGGTCTATTCCACCTCTTGTAGCTGGCTGGCTGATTTTATCCTGACGGCGGCCGTTTTTGCGGTCCGAACGGGAAATTATGGAAGGTCTGGGAACATTTTTAACGGGTCGGGCCGGGGTAGACTGGCCGAGCAAAGTATTAAGCCCCTTCTGGGCTTTTTGATTGCCGGGATTTAATACTAAAACGCGCTCGAGCGCGGCGATAGCTTGCTGGCGCGGCAAAACCGCCGCCAGATAGACCCAGGCTCGTTCATTGCGGGCATCCTGTTGAATCGCTTCGGCCAGCCAGAAGCGGGCTTCATCTCGGTCTCCGGCCTTGAGAGCGCTTATTCCCTTCTCAACTAACTCTTTAACTTCTGTTGTGGACATAGAACTTTCTACAACGCAACCTGCAATGAGCGCACCTTACGGACTGAATGTTATGTTGACTGGATTATAGCATGGGCATTTTTGGCTTGCAATAGTATTTATGTAATGTTTAAAAGCCTTGAAATGGTATGGTATAATGTTCAAATTCAAAAAAAAGCATAAGGAGCAATAATGTTAACGGAACAGGCCGAATTTGAGCGGTTGCAAGCCTTACGAAACCGGCGGCCTTTGCTGGATTTGCAGGACACCGAAATAAGCGAGCTTTACCGTCTGGAGAAACGCTTCTCGCCCAGGTCTTACGGGGAAATAGTGGCCGTTCTTTCGACCTTCCCACCCTACCTGGCCGACCGCCCCCATTTAATAGGTTACTTCATAGAAATTCTTTACCAGGCCGCTCAGGTTGCTTTTAAAGATTTTACGGGCCGGGAAGCCCTGCGCGAGCTTTTAGCTTCCAAAAGCCAGGTTGATACCGATTTGGCCCAGGCTATGCAGCGTCACCCGGCTGACTTTGAACGGGGTTTGGCTGCTTTGCCCGAATAGTTCCAGGCCCAACTCGTCAGCCCTAGCCCCAAGGCATACCACTGCGGCCCTGGTCCGGGCAGGGCAACCTCAAAAAGGGTCGCTGCGCCAAAGCCACCGGCCAGCAGCACCAGCCCGGCTAAACTCAGCCAGCTTTGCCACTTATTTTGTCGAAGGGCTACCCACAGCCCTATAGCCAGCCCAAAAGCCCAGCCCGGCCCCCAAATCAGCCGGAAATAAAAAATAATATAGTCGGGATTATTGAAACGGGCCGTCCGGGCCGCTTCGTAAAGGTACACTGCCAGTCCGGTCAGCGAGAGCGTCACCAGGATAATTCTCAAAAGTTTTAACAGGTTCCGGCTGGCCTTTAAGCGCTCAACCATGCCCAGACCCACCACCAGCCAGACTCCCAGCCATAGCGGCCAGTAAAAATAGGTTGACCACTTGGTAGTAACCAGGCTCCATTCGCCCGAAGCCAGGAAAGAGCCGGGGTCAAAACCGCTTTCCCGGCCCGCTCCTGGGTTTAGCCAGTAATCCCAGCTTGCCATTAATAAGGTTGCCCCCACCAGGGCCAGCCAGCTATCTTTGCGCCAGCCCCAGGCCGCCAGCCCTAAACCGCCTGGCCCAAATATAGCCCATTTTTCCAACAGGCGTTCCCAGCTCTGCCGCTCCACTGACAGGTTCAGCGCGGACAGTTCCCGGCCCAGTTCGTAGACCAGCGAAATGTTGCCGCCCGCTTTAGCTTGTCGGGCGGTAATCTCTCGTAAAAACTCAACGCGCACGCCGTTGAGGCCGATTACCCGGTCTTCCGGGGCAAGTCCGGCCCTGGCGGCAGGCGTGGTTGGGTCGGAAAAGACACTATTGGTATAAAATGGGGCATAAAAAAAGCCCGGCCAGAAACGCTCACCTGCCCCGAAACTGAGCAAAGGCAAGAGTGTGGCAAAGGCTGCCAGGCAAAAACCTACCAGCCAGGCCCGGCGTAAATAAATAATTAAAGGTCTGGAAGTTTTATTAACGGCGGCCAAAGCGGCTACGAATGATTGGCAATGATACCGCCAGCACCACCCCTAGAAACATTATACCCAGGAAAATCGGGACAATCGGCAAGCCGGTCCCGGTATTGGCGGTGGTTTTGCCGGGCGCAGGTGTAGGCGCAACCGGTATCGGCGTGGGCGGCAAGGGGGGGGGAGTAGCCGCTGCCGTAGTGACAGGGGCGGCGGTAGTGGCGACCTGGGCATCAATAAAGCCGAAAGCGGCTAAATCCTGGTGGGAAATAGCCGCTTCTAGCGGGGCGCTGGCCGGTTGCCCGCTAAAGGCGAACCAGCCAAATATACTGATCAGGAAGATTGAGGAAACAGTTAAATGCCAGTTCATAATTAGATCAGGTTCCGGGCGTAGTTTTGGTTGGTTTTAGAACGACCGCCTGGAGCTGGTTGAAAGTCTGTTCCTCATCGGTTTTGGCCTGTTTAAGAATATCGGCTCCCCCGAAAGCTTCTTTCCAGCGGTTCTCATTCTTCAGGTCAACCCCATCCTTGAGCCGGGCGTAATACTTCTGGTATTCTTCCAGCTTGTGTTTTAGACTGGAGAAGCTGGCCTCCGCTCCGGCGGGCAGGGTAGCCTCCATCGCGTAGACATCGGTCAGGTAGCCTTCGACCTGTTTTACCATACGGTCGGCAGCGCGGACAAACCGGACCTTATTGTTGGGGCTAATCTTATCGGCAAAATCTGCCACACCGGTTGGCTTTCCGCCCGAACCTTTATCAAACTCATCCTCGGCTGTCACCAGCTTTTTATCAATGACGAGGACACCTTTATAATAAATGGACAGTTCGGATTCTTTTACCGGGACGGAGGGAACCTGGTTCTTGAAGTAATTTAAACCCAGGAGTAAGCCAACGCCCATCAGGATGACTAGCAAGGCCAGGGGTAAACGGTAGCGGCTGCGTGAGAAACGATTCATTCTAGCCCCGGCCCGGTCCTGCAACCACCACAGCAACCCGTGAGAGCGCTGGTAGTTCGGAACTGGCTGGCCGCTGGACGGCATAATCCGGTACAGGCCGCTGGGAATATATAATACTTTGGCACACTGGTTGCACTTCTGAATTCGACCGCGCCGGGCCAGTTCATCCGGGGTAGAATAGCCGCAACTATTACATTCTATGACTCCACGTTCGAAGCCGGGCCACGGAGAGGTAATTTCCGGGTGAATAGTAGCTCGCGAGTTGTCCAGACCGCAAGCCGTACAGCGTTTGAGGCCACCGGGGAAGACATTCCCACACCGGAGGCACTCCTGTTCGGGAAGACGTTTGGGAAGCTGTGCTGGCTCGTCAAAATCGTCTAGGTCATCATAAACAGGATAGTTATAGTTTCGAATATCTTTACTCTCGTTGACTTATATTAAACTTTAGAACCCGAGATTGTTAGAGTTTGTTTCGTACTTGCAGCAGTGGATAAAATCCACTTTTGCCATCTAATATAGACGGACTCTGGATATTTGTCAAATGTTTTTACAAAACAAAACAAAAGTTAATATTAAAAGTAGGAAAACCTTATTAATATTAAATAAATTTAATCTTTATGATTAATCAATTGAAAGTGGCCGGTCAATCGGGGTGGTGAGTGCCACAGTGGTGCGGGTATTGGCGACCCCTTCCATGCGGCGCAAGCGCGTAGTCAATTCCTGCAATTCGAGCGGCGTGCTGACCCTGGCCTTGATAATATACGATTCTTCCCCGGCTACAATATGGCATTCTTCAATAGAAGTTTCGGAGCGGATTGAGTCGATTATGCTGCTTTCATCGGCATAGCGAGCGCCGCCTTCAAGGGTAACACTGATAAATGCAGTCAGGTTCTTACCCAGTTTATCGGCATCCACACAGGCGCTATAGCCGGTAATAATACCCCGGTCTTGCAGTTTTTTTATCCGCTCAAACACGGAAGGCGCTTTAATCCCGACCTGCTCGGCAATATCGGCCTGGGAGGTTTTGCCATTAGCTAATAAGATGCGTAATATAGTGCGGTCTATATCATCTAAAGAGATCATACCTTCTTACTCCAGACTCAGGATAGTGTGAGCCAGAATTTTACTATCGTGGCGTAAAACTTCTTTGCCCCGGCACAGCGCCCCCAAAATAACCTTTTTGCGTATTAGGTCCGATTTTTCTTCCAGGTCTACCTGCACCGGGTACTTGCCTTCGGTTTCGTACATCCGCAAGGCCAGTTCGCTAACCGGGCCGTTATTAACCAGCACATAATCCAGCTTGTCATCATCGGCCAGGTATTCGGTAATTTTCTGGACGAAATCGGAGGCTTTATAGCCATCTGTTTCAGCCGGGTCGGTCACAAGGTTACAGATATAAATCTTGGTGGCCCGGCTCTCTTTCAAGGCTTCCGCCAGTCCTTCCACCAGGAAATTAGGCAAAATACTGGTAAAGAGGCTGCCCGGCCCGATAATGATTTTATCAGCCTTACGGACCGCTTCGACTACCGGCCTGAAAATCTGAGCGCGCCGGGAAAGCCGGATGTACTCTATTTTGCGGTCAAGGTTCTGTTTACGCAAATCAATGTGAGTTTCGCCAACCACTTCGCTGCCATCGGAAAGCCGGGCAATCAACTCGACATTATTGAGCGTCACCGGCAAGACCCGGCCCTCAATATTGAGCAGCCAGGAGAGCGCTTCGATGCCATTGGAAGTGCCGCCTTCCCAATCATAGGCGGCAGTCAGGAGCAGATTGCCCAGGGTATGGCCTTTTAGCCCTTCCCCCTTCTGAAAGCGGTAGTTGAGGAAATCGGCCCATTTGGTACTGCGGTCATCTCCGGGCAGTAACTCGGTCAGGCACTTTAAGACATCACCAGGCGGTAATACGCCGTGTTCGTCACGCAAACGCCCGCTGCTGCCGCCGCTATCCATCATGGAAACAATCGCCGTAACGTTAGAAACTTTCTTCAAGTAACTCAATACTGTGGAAACCCCAGTACCTCCTCCCACAACAACTACGTTGGGCAAGTTTTCTATGGCGGTTTCTAACTTTGAGGGTTGAACCATATAATTTAATAAATCCTTGTTCTCACTCGATTAAACTGCACAAATGCGGCATTTACCAGTCTGAGGTTCAAGCCATTCGAGAGGATTATAAACTTGAATGAGGGCCAGGGCAAGTTTTCACATAATTACCTAAAAATTGCCCTGATTTGCCGTTCGTGCTACACTTTTATTATGCGTATCGTTGGAATAAGCGAATTATTAAAAAGAGCCCAGGAATTTATCGGGTCTTCCCCAGCCTGGACTGAAATACTGGGCGAGGAACGCCGGGGCATCCTCACCTTATATGAATACGTGGTCCCTGACGGCTCCGAACGCTGGCAGGGTTATTATGCGCCCTGGGCCAGGGTTAGCCCAGTGGATACGGCCAGCAGTTTATTCGTGCTATCCTATTACCGCGACAATAAAAAATGGCAAGACCTGGAAGTGGCCGGACATCTGGAAGAATGTTTGCAGGCCATCAAAGAAAACGTCTATAACGTCTTTTTCTATTCCACTCAATAATTTCTACAGGTAAATAAGGCGTTTAACTCAACTGTAAATATGTATAGGTTCAAAATTAATCTTCTTTCGATTGGCTACTACTGACTACTCAACCAAGTAGGGAGGTTTAATGAGCTTGATAGAAAGTAAAAATAAATCAGAAGCC
>JAYSYV010000061.1:0-2521 GCA_043727245.1 Chloroflexota bacterium
GGATTAGCCGGACCGCCATGTAAAGCGATAAAGTAATGAAGAAGGTCAGGGTTACATCGAAGGCCAGGAAGTGGGCCAGTTGAATATCAATGACGCTGACCGCCATAAAAGCCGCCGCCAGAAGGCCGATAGAGTCGCCCCGGTTGCGGCCTAGCGAAGGCCCAAAGACCGCTCGACCAAGTAAGAAGGTCAGTAGCAACGTCCCCATGCTCCACAGGCCCGAAAGAAAGCGTCCGACCAGAATCAGGTGGTCGTAATCGTACCAGACCTGGCCGGTCACGACAGATGCGATGTGTCCGCCGAACTTAATCAGGTATTTGGGGAAGTCGCCATAGGCGAAGAAGTGCGGGTTTAAGGGGCTATAGGCCGCGTTCCAGAAATTAATCGCTCCATCCGGTATCGGCTGGTCCGGCGGCACTACGTTGGCCGGTAGTTGGTAAGATTGGCCCTGGCTTTTAGCCTTCTGGTAGGCATCCGATTCTTGCTGGCTGGCCGGGCGCAGTTTCATCTTGTCGTTGGGTATAAAGAAGCTAAGACCGCCGGGCGCGAAATCATAAGCTTTGTGGGGTCCATAATTAGTATCCCAGGTCAGTGGAACCGTGTTAATATTAATAGTGGAATTTATGATGGCCCGTTCGTCCGGGTGGAAATGTTGGTCCTGGTCCCAACTTATAGCCTGGAAACGAAAAGCGGCCCCGATTAATAAAACAAGGGCCAGGGCTGCCCAAACGGTAATATCGCGGCGGTTCTTTGCAAGAAAAGCTGTCATGCGAAAGTTATTATTCCTGTTTAGCCGGACCAGGCCAGCTTTGAGATTCTGCCACCGGCTGAGTAAAGGCAAAAAGACCGGCCAGTTCCCAAAAGAACCGGCTTTTTAGTATAACGCTAACTGGAACCCAAAAAGTACATTAATCTGCCGACCTGACTATCAATTTTAGCCGAAACCGGCGTATTAGGCAATTGGCTAAACTCCAGGCGACATATCTTTTTTCAACGAAAGAAAAGTATTCTAAAATACCCCATTCCAGCCTTGAAGACAAGCCCACCTGGCAATACCTTTCCCTGGCAATACCTTTCCCTGGAAATCCGGCAGCGCGTAGAAGCGGTGCTTGGAGGCCGCATTATTAGGGCTGCGCAGCATTACCCGGTGAACCCTCAAACGCTCACAGCTTATTTAGCCTGGTGGGCTGCTTTCTTTTCCACCCTATTCCGGCAGCCTGAAATACCGGGTTTGCCGCTTTTTACGCCACTTTCAGCGTGATCAATTAAGGTTGATATTACACTGGCTGGCCCGTCGACTTTCCCTGATCATACCGGATTGGCTTTAAATTACCTTTATCGAATTATAGTAAATCGGTTAATATATCAAAGATTGTGACTTGAATGTTGATTGCCATATGTGCGCTGTTGTACCGGCGAGGGCTGTTTTCTTCGGTTATTATGAGGATGATAACAAGTCTTATTCAAAAGCTAACTTTTACGATTATCCCTCTTTTATTTAATATTGTATGCGTGACAAAGTTAGTTCAACCTGACCTGATGTAATGAAAGCCTATTTATCCACCTGAAATATTTTATCTTTTAAGTTAAACTGACACCTGTAATATGGTATAATTCACCAGCTTTTTAGCCGGTGGTTCAATCAATGGATAGTAAAAATTAGTTTTGTAATTTATTCAGGAGAGTGTCTTGATAAGTTCTAATAAATATGCGGAGCTTTTTCACAATGAACACGATAGCTGTCGCCGCCTGGTCGAGGCTTTAAATCAGACAGAAGCCCCCAAAGCGGCTGGAGCCAGGCTCTTTGCGATGCCGGGCGATAAACCGCGTTATGCCCCGGACAGGCAGTATGCCCTCAAACATATCTTTATAGATGTTGCGCTGGATTTCCCACAGAAAAGCGTCAGTGGGCGGGTTTTCTCCACTCTTAGCCCCTTAAACGATGGTTTAACCCAGCTTACTTTCGATGCTGCCGACCTGGATGTGCAATCCGTCTGGTTGGGCGACACCAGCCTTGAATACCGCCACGAAGGCGAGAAGCTCTATATAACCCTGGCCGAACCGGCTGTAGCCGGACAAGACCTGACCCTGGAAATCGCCTACAACGTGACTCCCCGGCGCGGTCTTTACTTTATTGCCCCGGAGCCGGAATACCCCCACAAAATTAGCCATGTCTGGAGTCAGGGCCAGGACACCGACAATCACTACTGGCTGCCCTGCTTCGATGCGCCCAATCAGAAATCTACCACCGAAATGCGGGTGGTTGTGCCGGAAGATTTTTCGGTGGTGTCTAATGGCGCTTTAGTCGAAAATAGCCACGACCCGCAAGCCAAGACACGCCGGTTCCACTGGAAGCAAATCATTCCCCACAGCAGCTATTTGATAACCCTGGCGGCGGGGCCGTTCAGTGAGATAGTCGATAAGTGGGAAGACATTCCGGTCCCCTACTATGTTTTGCCAGGCCGTGAGGAAGAAGCCCGGATTAGCCTGGGCCAGACCCCGGCTATGGTGGGGTTTTTCT
>JAYSYV010000062.1:0-2518 GCA_043727245.1 Chloroflexota bacterium
ACTATAGGGGTTCAAGTTCAAGATTATATTGTGACGTTTGCCGCAAACCCCTAAGTCGGGGCCGTGATTGGGGTTAAACAAACATTCGTGACACCAGGGGCAAGATCATTCTTTACCAAGCCTTAAGCACTTTCCCCAGTTTCTATCTTTAGCCTTTCAGTCATGTCCAGCCGGAATTGCCCATAAGGATTGACATGCGAGTAAATTAATGGCGTTATAGCCCTTAAATCCTCCTGTTTTAGCGTTTCTTTCCAGCCCGCATCTCCTAAAATTTGCTGGATCATAAGCGTATTGACATATTCCAAACTTAACTCGAGCAAATGTAAAGACAAAATGGCTACTTCCTGGTCATCTCGCCGGTTGGTGGCTATCTCCCCGCTTTTCCCGTAAAAAATAAATGAGTTGGCGCTATTCCAGTTTTCTATTACATTAAGACCTTCTTGGATCTCCTGGCGGAGTTCTTCCAGACGTAAATAGTCGCATAAAAAGATGGTCTTCACCGCTTTACCCAGTTCAGCCAGGGCTTTGTAGGTCGGGTGCTGCAACCCACTTTTGGTAAATAGTTTGAGAATAGCTTCGGCTTCAGCGGTCCCAAGACGTAAGGCGGTAGCGTATTTTATTATTTCATCATATTGCTGTTGGATTATTTCCCAGTTAATCGGGCGCGTCAGGATCAGTTGGAGGTTTGGATACTCTTCATTCTTACCTGCTTGGGGTCGGTAAAGTTTCTGTTTATGAATGGCTTTGAGCCTGGGTAGAAGTTGAAAGCCTAATACTTTACAAAATGCAAAGGCTACTTCACTTTGTCCATGACTGTCTACATAATTCTTCTTAACATTCATCTCGGTGCAATGGCGTAATACTCCCTCGATCATTGCGGCTACTTCCGAGGAGGAACAACTTTTGAGCTGGGAATAGATACAGGCGGCCTTGCGTTCTACATGCCAGTAAACCATAATGCCTGGACCTCGGTAACGGATATGCCATTCTGTTAGAATGTTCTGATCGTAAGCTCCAAATTTCTTGGAGTCACTGGCGCAAGCGGTAGTTCCCTCACCCCAGATTTGTGGTCGCCGGACCTTGAAAATAGCATTTACTACCTCCACAATCGCGGCCCTTAGATGATCTTTAGTGATGAAACGCCTCCGCACATAAAGTAAATCCCGGTAGTTTTCACCCTGGTTTGTGGCACTGATCCTCTTCAAACCAGTATTTGTTCCCAGACCGTACAAACAAAGTAAAAGCCGTCTTTGTAAGGTTTCCTGGTCCAGATTCTCCCTCACAGTGGCACTCTTGAAATGTTTGGTAAACCCAATCTGCATTTCTACTTCTTTTAACATGTCAAGAAGATTGGTCATCGGCCAAAGCTGCCCCAGTTCAGTTTTTAGCTTGAGCAGATTAGTAGGTTCGGCCTGGGCGTCCAGGGGAGTAAGGCTGATCCAACCCTTGCCTTTTTCTAAGAGTTTAACTTTGTTGTTAGTTGGAAGGGTGGTATCCAGTGCGTCAAGTGCCTTTTTCATCTCCTGTTGCAAGCCGCTAATGAACTCTTCAGCCCTGGCTGGCATCGCTAAAGCCTGGTAGTAAACTGTGCGCTGGGCCTCAAAATCCAGGGGTAAATCTTCAGCCGGATTTCTAAAATGATTGGCTCCTTCGACCCAGACTTCCTTGCAACGCAGTTTATCCCGCAACGTTTCCAGCACGGCCAGCTCGTAATTTATGCGGTTCACCCGCTTTTTGCGCCGTTTAGATTGATGCAAAACTACTTCGCGCCAGTCGGCACTTACTACCCCGTCCAGCGGTACCTCCTGGTCAGCCGGATAGAAAATATCGGTACTCTCAGCGTACTGTTTGAGCAAAGCTAAAGCCTTAATTACGGGCTGGTGAGCTTCGTTGTTGGAACGAAACTGGAGTAAATTTACGATCATCGGCACCATTCGCCGGTAGTGATGGCTATAGGAACTTCGCATGACGAGTTGAACTTGTTGGTCATAGGTGCCGTTAGCCTTAAATTCTTTGATTAATTCGCGTAGCGTCTGTTCCGGGGCAACCGGAAAGATTACTACTTTAACAATTCCGTCCGGTTGGTCCACCGCCGCTTCTGCCATTTCGTATAATAGTCTGGTCTTGCCGCGTACTCGTTTGAACTCTTTAAGAAAGGCTTTGTCCACTTTTTGTTCGGCCCTGGCACCTACCCGGTGTACAATATCGATGAGTAGTTCTACCAATGTGTCGGTAATTTCCTGGCTGCGCTGGTGGCAATAAGCAGACAGCAAGGTATAGCGAATTGGATCAGGGTGACGCTTGACCTCATGGAGTTCTTCTACACCGATACGCTGCCGGTAAGTCTCAAGAATTTTAGGAGAAACTCCTGTAAACAAATTAGTGGGTAGCTTAAGCTCTCGCAAGCGCAAAAGTTTAGCACTTTCTTTTTGAACACTCTCCAGACTGATAGAACCGACATCCGTCTTCAAATCATTAAGCGCGGAATATCCAGCCCCTGTCCCTGTCCCTGTCCCTG
>JAYSYV010000063.1:0-7762 GCA_043727245.1 Chloroflexota bacterium
GTCATACTTGTTAAATCTGATTTACTGCAAAGGCATTTTATCTCTCATGATGCCATATAGTTGGTAACAGGTTCACTTTTCGGTAAAAAAACTGACTAACGACCACTGACTACTAAAATTATCAAAGGATTATCAAAGGCTACATGACGAGAAGCGGGTTTGTGGGGGCGATGGTCTGGGGCCAGGTCTGGCGAATAGGCGAAGTTGGCTTGAGCCTGCTCTTTACGGTGCTAGTGGTGCGTAGCCTGGACGAAACCAGCTTTGGCATTTATTCAACCCTCACAACCTTCGGTCTGATTACAATCTTTATTTTCGGCCTGGGCCTGTCGGATGGCCTGACCCGCTACGGTCCGGTCCTAAGAGCTGACGACCCGACTGCCCCTTTCCGGCTATTCCGGCTTTTTCTCTTAATCCGGTTGAGTATTTGCCTGTTCAGCGGCCTGTTACTCTGGCTGGGTGGAGGCTGGCTGGCGGCGATCTTTAACCAACCTTTTTTTGCCAGCGATAGCGGCCTGTTAATCATGCTGGTGGTGCTTTATAACCTGACCGACCTGAACGGCTCCTTTTATAACTCTATGCTCTGGGTAAAAGACATCGTGATTATCCGGCTGGTCGGCCAGTTGTCTACGATTGTATTTGTAACGGTCAGTTTTTGGATTTTCCAGCCCTCAGTCCAACTTTTAATCGCCGGGACTTGTCTTAGCAACTTCTGGATGGTCCTGGCGAGTCTCCTGGGCAAGGCTCGCCCCGGCTTGCAGCAAACTCTTTCCCCACAGGCCCCGGCCCGGAAGTTGCCGCTTTATGAAATCTTCAGCTATTCCCGCGACCTGTGGCTTATCAACCTGGTTACGCTGGGTTTATTGGGCCAGATGGATGTTTTTTTGTTGGCTTTTTTGACTAAAGATACTCAGGGCATCGGTTTCTACAGCCTGGCGATTTTGCTAGTCGGACGGCTGCTGGCGTTGCTGCAAGCCTGGTCTACTTCGCTGGGTTCGATAGTGTCTACGGTTTACCTGGAAAAAGGCCAGTCCGGGCTAGAGCGATATTTTGTCTTTTACTACCGTTTTAGCTTGCCGGTCCAGTTGATTCCAATGGGCGGCCTGGTTCTGGTGGCTGGACCCTTCGTAGGTCTGGTTTTTGGCGACCGCTATATTATGGCGGTTTCCTTACTGAGTGTCATGGCCTGGCTCCAGGTTTTCTATGCTCTTTTGGGCAATACAATTACGACTGCATTCTTAAATACGCTGGGTCGGCAGCGGTCGGCCCTGGTCTGGCGTTGTTCTTGCAGTCTGTTAAATCTAATTCTAGACCTGATTTTTATCCCTATCTGGGGTCCATTGGGGGCTGTCTTTGGAACCGGGATTTCGATGGCCCTGCTGCATTTGCTGGAAGGCTGGCTGGTGCGGGAGCTTTTTCTCAAGCTCAGGGTGGTTTATATTTTGAAGATAGCCGGGGGGGTGGTGAGTGGTATCGTCTTAGCCAGCTTTATTGACGCGTCTTACCCGGCTGCTTTGCTGGGACGGGGCTTTGTCTACCTGGCTTACCTGCTGGTTTTCTTTCTAATTACCAGGCCGCTGACCCCGGAGGACATGCAGCTCATGCAGAGTGTACGGCCCGGTATCACCCGGTTAGGGCGGTTTTTTGTAAAACAGGTTTAGTTCGTTTAGCCCTGGAAAAAATGGCCCGGTCTGGTATATAATTTCCCTGGAAATAAATTGATTAATAAAATCGAGCGCACCGGCGGGAGGATCTTCAAAGATGAGTAATCTCGATCAAGAAGTTGTCACTTTTATTCTGGCAGGTGGACAGGGTGAGCGTTTGAGCGTTCTGACCGAAGAACGTGCTATTGCCTCAGTTCCTTTCGGGGGCAAATACCGGGTTATTGACTTTACGCTATCTAATTGTGTCAATTCCGGCCTGTTTAATATTGAAGTGCTGACCCAATACCGGCCACTTTCGCTGCACGACCATATTCGCAACGGCAAGCCCTGGGGTCTGGACCGGCTGCGAGGTGGTGTCCGGCTGGTTTCGCCCTACGTGGGCCGGGTAAACAAGGGCTGGGACCGGGGTACGGCGGACGCGGTTTATCAGAATTTAAACGATTTACTCGAACTTCAGGCCGCGACCAATACGGTCTTGATACTGGGTGGAGACCATGTTTACAAGATGGACTACGCCCCAATGCTCGAACAGCACCGGACTACTCAGGCCGATGTTACGGTAGGCGTGCTGCGTATCCCTATCGAACAGGCTCGCCGCTTTGGTATTGTCACTATTGATGACGATGGTCGCGTGACGGACTTTAAGGAAAAACCGGAGCATCCTGAAAGCAACCTGGTTTCGATGGGCATTTACGTCTTTAACAAAGAAGCCCTGATTGACCGTTTGATTGATGATGCCGATGAGCTGGACAGCCGCCACGACTTTGGCCGGAACATTCTACCTAAAATGATTGCCAGGGGCGATAAAGTGTTTGCCTATACCTACGAAGGTTACTGGCGCGATGTTGGTACGCTCGAATCTTACTGGCAGGCCAATATGGAACTTCTGGACGAAGCCCAGGAACTACACATTTTCGACCGGAATTGGGTAATTTTCACCCGCAGCGAGGAACGTCCCCCGGCGACTCTTGGTGTAACGGCCCAGGTGGACCGCAGTATGATTTCGCACGGCTGCCAGATTAAAGGCCAGGTCGTTAACAGTATTCTTTCGCCAGGGGTGGTGGTAGAGGAAGGGGCAGTCGTCCGGGACTCGATTATAATGGTGGATACGGTTATCGGCAAAAACTCGGTCGTCAATAACGCCATTCTGGATAAAGAAATAGTGGTGGGGGCCAATGCTGTTATCGGGCAGATGAAAGCTTCCGGCTCCGACCGGGCCTATTCGGGCGAATCCGGTTCGGGCCTGACGATAATTGGGAAACGGGCCAAATTGCCAGATGGCATCAAGATTGGGCGGAACTGTAAAATCGGGCCAGGGGTTACACCGGCTGATTTTAGTTCGCTGGAAGTGCCTTCGGGCAGCCAGGTTGAAGGAACGGCTTTGTTATAGGAATTTATAATCTTTACAATAGGCTATTTCTATGCTACCATCTTTTTTAAGTCATCCGCTCAAAAACAATGGTGTTGCCTGTAGGTTGTAGCGGAACTCACGCTCTATCTCAAACAATGTCGTTTGAAAGTTTCTGGCTGCCGGTGCTGACCAGGGTTGTTCAGGCCCGGTTTGAGATAGTTGAAGATTAAAGTAGAAGAGTTGGAAGGGTAGTAGTCATGGAAAAAGAAATTCGTTACCGGGAAAATTTTGATTTTGAATTAGTTACTCACGAAGGTAGCCCTTTGAAGCCAGCCGTTAATGCCCGTGGCACGCAGCGTCATATGGGCGCTCTTGAAGATAATATGCAAGCGGTCAGCCTGCCCAATTACGAAGACGAAGATGAGCAAATGCCGGTTCGTCAGGCCCATAAACAGCAAAACCCAGGATAGGCTCTTTCGTAAAACTGAACAATAATAAGGCAGCTTATAAATCTAATTTATAAGCTGTCTTATTATTGTTTTGCCAATTTCCGGGACTTTGCACTTTCTCACGTTTTAGGTGCAATGCATTGCCCGTTATTTTATCCAAAGGTGATGGGTCTATTATACGTAGGGCTTCTTCCCCCGGTTTAAGACCTGTTCTGGGTGAGGCTATGATATAATTTGACCGTGAGAAGCTTTTCTCGGCCTGTAGCGCTTTCAAAACCGGCTAAAAATATTAAAGGCTTATTTCCTGAAATTTATTGTAGCAAGTGAAAATAAAGAGAAAAGAATGCAAAACTTTAAAAATTTGATTAACGGTCAGTGGGTCGAATCTTCCAGCGGCAAGACTTTTGAAAATACCAACCCGGCCAATCCCACCGAAGTGTTGGGTACTTTTCCCCTGGCGACGCGCGAGGATACTACCACCGCTCTAAAAGCCGCCCGCGCTGCCCTGGATGGCTGGTCTAACATGCCCGGCCCTAACCGGGGTATGATTCTGGATAAAGCCAGTCAGCTACTTAATGCTCGGATGGACGTAATAGCGACTGCCCTGACCCGCGAAGAAGGTAAGACCCTGGCCGAGGCCAGAGGCGAGGTGACGCGGGCAAGGGATATTTTCCGCTTCTTCAGCGGGGAAGGCTGGCGTATTGGCGGCGATGTGCTGCCCGGCAATACCGGCAAAGAACTGCTTTACACCCGCCGGGAAGCTCTTGGTGTGGTCGCTATTATTACTCCCTGGAATTTCCCGATAGCTATTCCGGCCTGGAAAATCGCCCCGGCCCTGATTTACGGCAACACGGTAGTCTTTAAACCGGCATCTTATACGCCCCAGACGGCTATGCTGCTGGCCGAATGTTTGCAGGAAGCGGGCCTACCGCCGGGCGTACTTAATTTCATTACCGGGTCGGGCCGGGAAGTTGGCGATGTGCTGGCAAGCAGCCCTCTGGTAAATGGGATTAGCTTTACCGGGTCTACCACGGTTGGGACCGGGATATACAGCCAGGCCATCAAGAACCTGACCCGTGTCCAGCTCGAAATGGGTGGGAAAAATCCGCTGCTGGTACTGAATGATGCCGATATGGCCCTGGCGGTTGACCTGACGGTCCGGGGTGGATTTGGCCTGACCGGGCAAGCCTGTACTGCGACAAGCCGGGTGATTGTGGAAGAAGGAATCGCTGACGATTTCGCGCAAGCTATCTCGAAAGCGGCTAAAGAAATGGTTGTCGGGGATGGCCTCAAAAGCGGGGTCCAGATGGGTCCAGCCGTCAGCCGGGACCAGTTAGAAACTGACCTCAAATATATAAAGATTGGGCAGGAAGAAGGGGCTAAATTGCTGGTGGGTGGCGGACAGCCCTCCGATGGCGGTTTTTATATCGCGCCGACTGTGTTCGATCAGGTTGAGGCCGGTATGACTATCGCCCAGGAAGAAATCTTTGGGCCGGTTATCAGCCTTATCCGGGCCAGGAATTTTGATGATGCCCTGGAAAAAGCTAATACTATCGGGTTTGGTCTGGCCGCCGGGATTGTCACTAACGATTTGAAGAAGGCTTTTAATTTCGCCAACCGGATAGAGGCTGGGGTCGTTAAGATTAATGAACCGACTACAGGGTTGGCTCTTCAGGCTCCTTTTGGCGGCTTTAAGAGTTCCAGCGCCAATACTTTCAAAGAACAGGGCCAATCAGCTATCGAATTCTACACCCGCCTGAAAACCATTTACGTTTCCCACGGGTAAGGTTTACCCAAAAAGAAGTCCAAGGCAAAATGCGCTCGGGCTTCTTTACCTATGTAGCGTTTAACCGGTTATATTTATGCCAGGATATTCCTAAAACTTTAAAGACAAGGCTATTAACTTCTTGATTTGTATAAGCCTTTGTTATATGTTAAACTCTAATAAGACCGAAATTTTATTCTGGTCAAACCCTTCGCAGGCATTCGCAGACATTAGAATGTTTGCACCACCCCATGCCCTTGCAAGCTAACCCTTCTTGCAAGGGCCTTTTATTTTCTTTACCCAATTAGAATAACAAGACTAGTGGGTATTCGTTTGATCTATTTCTGATTTATTCATAGGTAATTTGTAAATCTGTGTAGCTCTTGACTTACGCTTATAAATACGAGCCTTTTAGCTCACTGGACAAACCCGCTTCCCCTTGATTTTGGAACCTTTGTGTTTAGTTTGGCGGTAGTGTATAATTCAGGTTGGAAAAGTCTCCAACTAACTAGAAAAACTGAGAAAATAGGCTGTGACAGAACAAAGCAGGATTCGGAATTTTTGTATTATTGCCCATATAGATCATGGGAAATCTACTCTGGCAGACCGCTTACTGGAATTTACGGGGACTGTAGCCCACCGGGATATGCAAGCCCAGTTGCTCGACTCGATGGACCTCGAACGAGAGAAGGGTATTACCATCAAGGCCCGCGCCGTCCGCATGTATTATACGGCCCAGGACGGTATCCAATACGAATTGAACTTGATTGATACCCCTGGTCATGTTGATTTTACCTACGAAGTAAGCCGCAGCCTATCAGCCTGTGAAGGGGCTATCCTGGTGGTAGATGCCACTCAGGGCATTGAGGCCCAAACCCTGGCAAACCTCTATATGGCGGTCGAGCAAGACCTGGCTATTATCCCGGTTATAAACAAAATTGACCTGCCCGCCGCCCAGCCTGATGTTGTCGCTACCGAAATTGAAAATACTATCGGGCTGCTTCGTGAAGAAATAATCGAAGCCTCGGCCAAAATGGGCATAGGCATTTCCGAAATCCTCGAAGCGATTGTCCTGCGAGTGCCGCCGCCCAAAGGCGACCCTCACAAACCTTTACGCGCCCTGATTTTCGATAGCCATTATGATGCCTACAAAGGCGTTATCGCATACTGCCGGGTCATTGACGGTGAGGTTCACTCGGATGATGTGGTAAAGATGATGGCGACCGGCAAAACGGCCTCTATTTTGGAAGTTGGCGTATTCAAACCGGTTCCTACCCCTATCAAAGAATTGCTGACCGGCGAAACGGGCTACATCGCGACTGGCCTTAAAGTAGTGGCAGATTGCCAGGTTGGCGACACCATTACCCTGGCAAAAGACCCGGCCAGCGAAGCCCTGGAAGGTTATCGCCCGGCCAAACCGATGGTCTTTGCCGGACTTTACCCTATTGAGAGTGACGATTACATCGAACTGCGCGATGCTTTGGAAAAGCTGAAACTGAATGACGCTTCTTTAATCTATCAGCCTGAAACTTCGGCAGCGTTGGGCTTCGGCTTTCGCTGCGGCTTCCTGGGCCTGCTGCACATGGAAATTATCCAGGAACGCCTGGAACGGGAATATAACCTGGAACTCCTGGCAACTGCTCCCAGCGTAGAATACCACGTGACAAAGAACAATGGTGAAGTGATAGTGGTTGATAATCCTAGCGATATGCCCAATCCGGGCGAGTTCATGGAGATTGAAGAACCCTGGATGACCATTTCGGTTATCACGCCGACCCGCTACATTGGAGCGATTATGGAACTGGTCACGAACCGGCGCGGCATTTATAAAAAGATGGATTACCTGGACGAAAACCGGGTGCTGTTGAGTTATGATATGCCGCTAGGCGAACTGATTGTGGACTTTTACGACCAGTTGAAATCCCGCTCGCAGGGTTATGCTTCGCTCGATTACAGCTTCAATGCCTACAAAGCAGCCGATCTGGTGAAACTGGATATTCTGGTGGCCGGTACGCCGGTAGATGCGCTTTCCCTGATTACCCACCGCGACAAAGCCTTTTACCAGGGCCGAGCTTTGACTACCAAACTTCGCACCCTTATCCCGCGCCAGCTTTTTGAAGTGGCTATTCAGGCCGCTGTTGGCTCCAAGATTGTCGCCCGCGAAACAATCACCGCTATGCGTAAGAACGTGCTGGCGAAATGTTACGGTGGTGATATTTCCCGGAAGCGCAAGCTGTTAGAGAAGCAAAAAGAGGGTAAAGCCCGCATGAAGATGGTCGGAAACGTCGAAATCCCCCAGGAAGCTTTCATGGCTGTCCTCAGCCTTGAAGACGATTCGCAGAGCGGCAAAAAGAAAGATTAGCTATAACTCAATAATTTATGCCAGAAAACGTAATAGTTATCGGCGGCGGTGTGGCCGGTTTGACTGCCGCCGTTTGTCTGGCTGAAAGAGGTCTTAAGCCGCTGGTCCTGGAAGCAGACCCGGCTTATTTTGGCGGTCGCCTGAGTGGAAAACCGGCGGCTATTTTTGCTTTCC
>JAYSYV010000064.1:0-2518 GCA_043727245.1 Chloroflexota bacterium
GGTGACAAAAGCAGTGTTTCCACATTGAGAAGGACTAAATACTAATTACTTAATTCGAGCCTAAATGAATATAAACCTTTAAAAATAGTGAAATTAAACGACTGAGGTATAATGGAAATACAGAAGTGGTATCAAAATTAATGATGAACTGAAAGGCCATCCTGATTTTCTCAGGATGGCCTTTCGATTATTCGCGGTTAAAATTACTGGCCGGTATAGTTTGGCTTGCGCTTTTCGAGGAAAGCAGTCACGCCTTCACGTTGGTCATGAGTGCCGAACAGGGAGATAAAGCCCAATCTTTCCAGCTTGAGGGCGCTTTCCAGGGTCAGGTCGTAACCCTGGTCCATGACCTGTTTAACCAGACGCAGAGTAAAGGGTGGTTTGGCCGCCAGCTTTTTAGCCCAGGCTTTGGCTTCTTCCAGGAGATTTTCGCCCGGCACGACCCTGTTAACCAGGCCCAGCCGCAGGGCTTCTTCGGCCCCAATCAGCTCGCCCAGGAAGATGAGTTCTTTAGCCCGCCCCAGGCCGATTAAGCGGGAGAGCCGTTGTGTACCACCGGCCCCCGGATAAATACCCACGTTAATTTCAGGTTGACCGAACTTGGCGTTATCGGCGGCCAGGCGCAGGTCACAGGCCATTGCCAGTTCGCAACCGCCGCCCAGGGCGTACCCGGCCACCGCCGCGATAGTAGGTTGGGGCATTTCCGCGACTGTAGTCCACATATCCCCTGCGAGGTTACGGTTATACATATCAATCGGGCTAGCCGTTTGCATTTTTGAGAGGTCGGCCCCGGCGGCAAATACTTTAGGCCCGCCAGTGATAATAATTGCCCGGATTGACTCGTCGCTGCGTACGCCGTTCAAAGCGTCTACCACTTCGCCGGTCAGTTCCGGGCTGAGGGCGTTTAACTTTTCCGGGCGGTTGAGAGTAATGATAAAGGTGCTATCTTCCCGCTCGGTCTTAATCGTCTGGTACTCCATCGTAACACCTTTCCCTTATTGGTCGGAAACCATCAACCCCAGGATGTGATAACCGTTATCTACATATAAGATTTCGCCAGTCACGGCCCTGGACATCTGGCTACCCAGGAAGGTTGCTACATCACCCACTTCGCTAATATCAACGTTGCGCCGGAGCGGAGCGGCATCTTTTACCAAATCCAGCATTGACCGGAAGTTGCCGACACCCCCGGCGGCGGCCAGGGTTTTGATTGGTCCGGCTGAGATGGCGTTGACCCGGATATTGTTCGGACCAAGCTCATTCGCCAGGTAACGCATCGTTGCTTCCAGGGCGGCTTTGGCAACACCCATAATATTATAGTTCTTAACGACCCGGTTGCTGCCGATATAAGTCAGGGTAATGATGCTGCCGCCTCCGGCTGCTTCCATGAGCGGTTTGACCCGGTTAGCTACCGCTACCAGCGAGTAACTGCTAATATCCAGGGCCAGGGCCGCCCCGCTCCGGGAGGTATTGACAAATTCGCCCCGCAAATCCTCGCGGGCGGCGAAAGCCAGGGCGTGAACCAGCACATCTACTTTGCCCTCAAAGTGGCCGGAAACCTGGCTGAAAACTCCGTCCAGTTCTTCATCCTTGGTGACATCACAGGGACCAATCAGGGTCGCCGGGCGGTCCAGGCTGGCAGCCAACTTTTCCACGTTGCCGCGCAAGCGTTCGCTCTGATAGGTCAGTACGATGTTGGCCCCGGCATCGTGAAAGGCTTTGGTAATGCCCCAGGCGATGCTATGTTTATCGGCCACCCCCATTATCAGGGCATTCTTTCCTTCAAGCAGTTGGCTCAATTATCAGCCTCCTTATTCATTTTATTTCAAAATATAATATTCAAATCGTTACTGTCAGTACTGCTGCTTCCTGACGCTTCCTGACTACTTTTCTTGCCGCCCCGGCATTTTGTCAAAGTACTTGAAATAGCCCTTGTTAAGCATACTGCCTCCGTCTACGGTCAGGCACGTGCCGGTAACGTAACTGGCGTAGTCAGAAACCAGATAAGCCGCTGCGTTGGCAATTTCGTCCACCTCACCAAAGCGGCCCAAAGGTATCTCTTTGGACATTTTATCAATCAGGTCGCCTCCGCCAAAAAGCTGGCGAGTGGTGTTTTCGGTTGCCACCGGACCGGGAGCAATCGCGTTAATCCGAATCTTATGCCCGGCCCATTCCACCGAAAGGGATTGGGTCAGACTGAGGACTCCGGCTTTGGCGGCGGCACTAGGAGCGGTTCCCGGTCCACCGTTCCAGACATATGTGGCGATAATGTTGACCATTTTACCGCCCCGGCCCTGAGCAATCATCTCTTTAGCGACTGCCTGGGTACAGTACCATGTGCCGTTTAGGACAATCCCGACCACGGCATTCCAGGCATTGGGCGATAAATCTTCCGCTTTAGCCACGAAATTACCGGCTGCGTTATTTATTAAAATGTCCACGCCACCAAAACGGGCTTTAGTCTGTGCCACCATATTTGCCACCTGAGCCGGGTCGCGCACATCGGTTGTCACGGCCA